>JAAYUT010000266.1 GCA_012517485.1 Candidatus Atribacter fermentans | reverse complement strand
TCCCATTATAATCTGGGACTGGTTTCATTAAGACTCAATGATAAAGAAACAGCGATGCGAGAATACGATTACCTGCTGCCAATAAATAAAAAGTTAGCTGATAATCTTATGATTGAAATTACTGGAAAGTCAGAAGAACCACAAGCAGAAGGCCAAGAGTCGAATTTGTAAAGGGCGAGGTGGTATTAGCGAAAAACCCTCAGGGGCGAGGGGGAGAGGAAAATAACAAAAATAAGAAAAGGCGGGAAGGAAGGGCAATTTTATTCGTTATTTGATATATGTGGCTTATTTCCGCTTATGGCTGCTTTGGTTGAAGGAGCAACTCGAGTAAGTTTTTTCCCTATAGCGAAGAGGACTCGGAAAAAAGTAATAGCACCGACTATCATGGTTAAAAAGAAGGTTATGAAACGCCAGAATAAAATAAATAAGCTTATTTTTTCTGGACCAGTTGAAGAAAGGAAAACCGAACTCATGGAAAGCTCAACTCCTCCCGACGCTCCAGGAGTTGGTAAGAATCCGAAAACTAAATAGAGTGGAATCTGGTGGATGAAAACTTGTTTTAAAGGAACGTAAACCCCGAGTGATAATAATGCAAAAAATGCAACCAAAAAAAAACAAATAAAATAGAGACTATAACCAAATATATTTAAGATAAGGTACTGGGGTTTATTGATAAAGAGAATTCGAAATCCATTTTTGAAGTCGGTAAAAAAATCATTCACCCAATTTAAAACGTGTTCTTCTGAAAATTTTAGTTTAGGGAAATGCCGATTGGCAAATCTCATTCCCCAATGAACTAAGCGATAAACCAAGTCCATTCGATTTAAAAAGAAGAAGAGGAGAAAAATTAAGGTGCTATAAAAAATGAGAAAAGAATAGAGGAGATGAAGGAGTATACCCCTCAAGGCAAAATGAACACCTAAAACCAAAACGAAAATCAGAAGAAGAATGAGAAGAGTGACTTGATAGAGAATACCACAAATAGTTGTTAGACAGCCAGCTTCACCCCATGTCATTCCAGACCGATTTAGTATGAGCATTTCAGCCGCGCTTCCACCAGTGGCAGAAGGTGTTATTGAAGACATAAAATAACAGGACAAAACTCCAGTCAGACTGTTCCGATAAGAAATTGGCTTTTCCCAGGCTCGGGTGGTGAAGAATAAACGAAGGGCATCGATTAACCAAGCAGCAAGAATTGAAGCAAACCCCCCAACCAGCCAGATTGGTTGGAATTGAGAGAAATCTATAGACACTCCTCGAAAAGATAATATTAAAAAAATGGCGATTATCGTTCCTAAACTAATAAAAACCGAGATGAGGATCTGCTTGATGATCTTTTGGGGATTAAAACTTTGCCCATCTAACATTTATCTCTTTCTCCAGTATGCCTATTAGAATATTTCATGGTTTTTGTACTTTAGTGGAAATCAGAACTTGAAAAGATTCTACCGTAACAGGTTTCTGACGAAAAGCCCCTAAAAAATTATTTTGTTAATAATGATCGAATTTGACTGAAGGGGAGTATTGGTGAAAAGGCCGAGGGGGCGATTTTTTGGTTCCTTCTCCCTTGATGGGAGAAGGTCAGGATGAGGGTGAAAACACTCTTCAGAAATTAATTTCCCCCTTTTGTAAAGGGAGTTAGGTGGGATTTGAATTTATCCCTGCTCTGTCATTGCGAGGAGCGTCCTATGCGACGTGGCAATCTCACTGAGCCATTCTTTCCTTCCAATTCCACAATTCAACAAATAAGAAAAATGAACTCATGAGATTGCCACGACCTCAAAAAACGAGGTCTCGCAATGACGACTAAAAGTTCCTTCTCCCTTGATGGGAGAAGGTCAGGATGAGGGTGAAAGCCTAGGATGAGGTCCTGACTGGTTACTCTAAAAGAATTACTTAAAAAAACGATCTGGTGTTTACAGGATAGATAATTTCGGTAGAATTATAAAAGTTGATCATCAGATTTGGAAGGAAATTATATGATTTATATCATCAATAATTCTCATGACCCTTTTTTCAATTTAGCCAGTGAAGAGTACATCATGAATACATTTCAAGGTGACGAAAAATACTTAATGCTTTGGCAAAACCAGCCATCAATTATCATCGGAAAACACCAAAATACTATTGAGGAAATTAATAGTGAATTTGTCCAGGCCAACAATATTGCCGTGGTGCGAAGATTATCCGGTGGGGGAGCAGTATATCACGATTTAGGCAATCTAAATTTT
>JAAYUT010000265.1 GCA_012517485.1 Candidatus Atribacter fermentans | reverse complement strand
TTTTATTCGCTCATTCGCATGAGGAGAGGTTGAGTTTTAGTGGCAGTGGCTTGGAAAGTTCCTAAAAGCCAAATAGTATTTTCTATCTGTAAAAATTGAACTGGACTTTCTAAATATTTTTTCGTCAGATGTTGTTGAAGAGTGTGGATGTAATCTCAATTTAGTTTCTTTCTATTCAAATCCCTATAATTCCTACGATCTCTATCAAAAACTTATTAGTGCTGAAGAGATAGCTCAAAGAGAGAACTCCTAATAATGAAACAATTTTTTATGTAACTTGATCATTATCAGAAAATTGAGAAAAGAGCCAAGAATGTATTTAAAAAATATAGATTTTATTTAAAAAATGGATAAAATTGAGAAATTTATTCTTCCGTAAAATTATCTATATTACAATATTTGAAGAGTTATGAAACTATTTATTTGATTGACTTCATACGAGACTTTCATTTAATATATAGTTATTAATAAATAGGAGGGGTTGATATGAGGAAATTTTCGTTTATCCTTGGTATCGGTATCCTTCTAACGATCACACTCCTTTTTTCTACACTTGCTATTGCTGCTTTCGAAGATTGGAAAATCGATTGGAAACAGTTTGCAGGCACACATATTGAAATTGGAATGGTTCGTCATCCTATGACTGATTCATTGCTTCCACTCATTCCTGAATTTGAAGAACTGACAGGGATAGATGTCGGATTCGAAGTACTCTCAGAAGTTCAGTTCCGTGAAAAATTATTGGTTGACTTGGCATCTGGGGCTGGAATTTATGATATTTTCAATACAGGTCCACGATACAGCTGGAAATATTACTCGTCGGGATGGTTGCAACCACTCGATGACTTTTTAAATAATCCGAAACTAACCGATGCTGAAGCCTATGACATTAATGATTTCTTCCCGAATATGATTGCAGCTGCCAAATGGACAGGAGAATTTGGGAAAGGTTTAGGCGAAGGACATTTGCTCCATATTCCCTGTCAAGAAGAAGCTTATTGTTTGTTTTATCGAAAAGATATTCTTGAAGAAGCAGGGATAAAAGTTCCTGAAACCTGGGACGAACTATATGAAGCAGCGGTTAAGTTGAATGATCAAACCTTTGCCGGTAAAAAAATTAAAGGGTTTGTGGCTCGTGGAATCCGTAACGAGGGGCCAATTTTAGTTTGGATTTCTCAAAAACTCTATAGTGAGGGTGGTAGATTTTTCGATGAAAATATGAATTTTGTTGGGAATGATGCTATAGGAGTGGAAACCTTTGAATGGTGCGCTAAAATTCTTCAGGACGCTGGTCCAATTGGAGTTTCAAATTTTGATTGGTATGATTGCATGGATGGATTTGCGGCTGGAAATTATGCGTTTTTCATCGATGCCGACCATATGAATGTGGTTTTTGAAAATCCAGATTCTTCCCAAGTTGCCGGCAAAGTTGGTTATGCGCTTTGTCCTCCTGGTAAAGCTGGTCGTGCTTCAGAAGCCTGGTACTGGTCAATGGCAATGAGTAACTTTTCAAAGCGGAAGGAAGCTGCTTGGTTATTTATGGAGTGGGCTACTTCAAAAGATATAATGCAAAAAACCATCCTCAAAGGGAATACCGATCCGGTAAGAAAATCAGTGCATTACAGTCCAGAGGTTGTCGATACCTTTAAAAAATGGGGATATTATGATATGAATGAGGAGCTGACGAAATACGCTCGTAATATTCATCCTCCTGCTCCTAATATGGTTGAAGCTATGTTCCGATTAGGAACTGCTTTCCAAGAGGTATTGCTCAAGCAAAAAACTGCCCAGCAAGCTCTCGATGATGCAAAACGCGATATTGATGAAATGATGGCACCTTTTAAGAAATAAGATTCGATAAGGAGAAGAGGACTGAGGAAAGCGAATACTTTCCTCAGTCCTTCAAATAAATGTGAGTAAGAAAAAATTTTCTATACTTCCTTATTTACTCTGTTTACCAGCAATTTTAATCCTAATTTATATACTCTATCCTTTTGGAGTTGGATTGTGGTATTCATTGACTGACTACGTTTTTTATATTCCCCAAAAAAATTTTATAGGGTTTTCGAATTATCTTAAAAACTTTCTCAGTATTGATTTTTGGATCTCTTTAAAAATTACTTTGGGGTATGTGATCGGTGTGTTATGTGTAGAAATTCCTTTGGGAATTGGAATTGCTTTGCTCCTTGATCGAAGTCATCAGGTCTTTCGATATTTTTTGCCTCTTCCTTTGATGATACCCCTTGTTACCTCTGCTTTAATGTGGAAACTAATGATGAACCCCGATTCTGGTGTATTAAATTATTTATTATCATTTTTAGGAATAAAACCAATTGGTTGGCTAGCTATTCCCAATACTGCTTTGTATGCCATTATATTTATTGATATTTGGACATTTACTCCTTTTGTTGCTCTTATCATGTTAGCAAGCATTCAAAATATACCAAAAGATCAAACTGAAGCTGCTCGCATAGATGGAGCCAACGATTGGCAAGTTTTTTATAAAATATCGATTCCTTTCATTCTTCCAGCCTTATTGATTGTTTTTTTGTTTCGAGCCATCGATTCTTTTAATCAATTTACTCTTATTTACGCAACGACTCAGGGTGGACCTGGTAATGCAACAATGACTTTGCACGTGCGTGGATGGTATGATGTTATTGTTGCGTCTAAAATTGGTATGGGAATGACTAATCTTATAATTCTTTGGGTTATTTGTTACACGTTAAGTACTTATATCCTTAAACTTTGGTCAAAGAGACTATCCCGATGAAAGAAAAGCCAATTCAAAAAACTCGACGAGTTCTTCTTCTTATTTTATTTACCTTTTTTATTTTTTTTCCCTTTTATTGGACCTTTTTAATGTCAATAAAAAACCCAATTGATGTGACAAATTATCCTCCAAAATTTATTTTTCAACCAACAGCTGAAAATTACTTATGGACTTTGGGTTTAGTAAAACAACAAGAAGTTACGGCTGGGATCCGAGGCCAGCCATTACCTCCTGAATTCGTAAGAGCATTTGTCAATTCTCTAATGATTTGTGGAGGAACGATAGCAGTAAGCTTGAGCGCTGGAGTATTTGCTGCTTATGCTTTATCACGATTTTCTTTTCCTGGTAAAGAAAATATTGCTTTCACTTTTTTAAGTTTTCGTTTTGCTCCACCTTTAGTGATCATTATCCCATTATATTTCGTTTATCAAAGATTAAAACTTTATGATACATTTGCAGGTCTCATATTAGGTTATCAACTTATTACCCTTCCTCTCACGATTTGGCTTTTAAGAATCGCTTTTGAAGAAATCCCTAAGGAAATTGATG
>JAAYUT010000035.1 GCA_012517485.1 Candidatus Atribacter fermentans | reverse complement strand
TATTATTAGCTTGAGAAATTCCGTCACGAGTTTCACGAATAGCATCTGACAAATTAAGACGATAACCAACTTTCGAGCGAATTATGCGTCCATTTATTTGTAAGGCATCTTGAGGTAAAGAATTGGTTTTTTCAGCAATAAAATGAAAAGCTTCTTCAACTTTTTTTTCATCCCAAGAAAAAAAAAGTGGTATATGCTGATTTTCATTTTTTCTTTGCAAAAGGGCTTTTTTTATTCGATTTATGTCCCATTGAATCGATAGAGCTTTTTTATCAATAAGAAAGTTTTTATCGAGAGCTTCAATTTGAAGTTGCTCAGATATCCATTGCTTTTCCATGAGTTGGAGATAAGGAATAATGTCATTTTTAGCAGTATTCCTAAAATTTTGATTAAGAAAAAAAACGTTTTGAGGTGTAGAGGAAAAGACCCGAGGGATAAAGACAATAAATAAACCTATAATTAAAATCCCCAGAAGAGAAAACATGACAGTTTGAAGTTTTGATGAATATCTGTGCATTTTCAAGAGAAAAAATCCCCTAAGGATTTGGTGTCGATGTTATTTCTGGCATTTCAGTTGGTTCTGATAAATTGGGAGAAGTAACTGCTGAATTCTCAGATTCCAATGGCTCGGTTGGTGATGGTTCACTCCCTATGCCTAAGGCTAATAAATTTTCAGAGTATTCTATTTTTGATTTATTACGAATTTCAGCAATTAAATGTTCTAATTTAACTCTTTTTTGCTCATTTTCGAGAATTTCTTTTATTTCTTCTTGGGATTCTTCTAAAGTTTTTTCCTCAGCCGGTTTTATTTCAACAAGTTTAAAGATTTGATAGTTATTTCCGACTTTTATAATAGGAGTAACGCTTCCCAATTTATCTTTTAATTCAATAATAAAATCTTTTGATTCTTTAGGAAGAGCATTTTCTGATATCCAACCGGTATCTCCGCCATTTTGAGCGTAGTTGTCAGTAGAAAACGATTTAGCTAAATTGGAAAAATCTTCTCCCAAATTGACTCTTTTATAAATTTTTTCGGCTTCTTCTTGGGAAGCAAATGTCATCTGATAAAGATGATATTGAATTGGGATTGAAAACAAACTTTTATTTTCTTCGTAATAATTATTGATATCTTCAGGCGGAATAACAATAGTTTCATATAATGAATTGGTTAGGGAGGTAATCATCAAGTCCCGTTTAATTGATTCTTTCAAATCATTTATCCGGATTCCCTGATATTGAAGATAATTTTGAAATTCCCGATCAGACGGAAAATTAGCTTTGATTTCATTTAGTCTGTTATTAATTTCATTATTACTAACCTTAATTTTTCGTGATTTTGCTTCTTGGTAGAGAAGCTCATTATTGATCATACTTTCTAAAGTTAGCCTTTTAAGGTAATTAATTCCTTTTTCATCAAGCTCATTAAGATATTTATTGTCAAACTGAGAGATAAAATTTCGGAATTGGTTTTCAAGATCGTAAATAGTTATAACAGTGTTATTAACAGTTGCAGCTGCTGCAGCACTTTGTGAAGGATTTTGCGACCGACGAGTGAAAGTGCCATAAAAAATGGTAAAAACAAAAGCAACAACAATAATTATTATGATAATATCGAGATTTTTGCGAAGTCCTCTCAGCATATATTCTCCCACCCTTGAGACATTTTTTGTTATTTTTGGTAAAATACTACTCCAGTTATTCTTTTATGTCAATTTTCTAAAATTCTCTTCATTGTCCAATATTGATATCACGAACCAGTAAGTGATACAATTGAAAACTTTTTCAGAGTGGAGGTATTTAAAAATGGACCTGGATAATCGAATGATCCAGAAAATCTTGCCCCATCGTTTTCCATTTTTATTAGTAGATAGAGTCTCCATTGAAAAAATGACTGCAGTGGGTATTAAAAATGTGACAATCAATGAATGGTTTTTCCAAGGTCATTTTCCAGAGTTACCAACCATGCCTGGTGTACTCATCATTGAAGCTATGGCTCAAGTGGGTGCTACAATGATGATGAATTTGGATGAGTATCATGATTGTATTCCTTATTTTACCACGATTGATCGAGTGAAAATTCGAAAACCGGTTGTCCCTGGGGACCAATTAATTATTAAGGTTGAGCTTCTCAAGATTCGTAAAAGAATGGGTAAATTGAACTGTATAGCGAAAGTCAATGAAACAGTTGTAGCTGAGGGAGAAATAGGTTTTTCACTTGTTGAAAAGAAGGAGGAAGTGATTTGAATAATCGACCAGTGAAAATACTAGGGGTTGGATCATGTGTTCCTCAAAAAGTCGTAACCAATTTTGATCTGGAAAAAATAGTTGATACCAGTGATGAATGGATCGTTAGCCGAAGTGGCATACGAGAACGAAGAATCGCTTCGGAAAATGAAACCACATCTACACTGGCAATTGAAGCGGCACGAATAGCTCTGAAAAAAGCCCAGATTAAGCCATCAAACCTTGATTTAATCATTGTTGCTACTGTCACTCCCGATATGCTTTTCCCAGCGACAGCTTGTATTCTCCAACGTGAATTGGGAGCAGAAAATGCTGCCTGTTTTGACCTTGAAGCTGGTTGTACCAGTTTTGTTTATGCTCTTTCGATTGCTGAAAAGTATCTTTCCGCTGGAGGAGGGGAATTTGCATTAGTAGTTGGAGCAGAAACGTTGTCGAAAATTCTCGATTGGGAAGATAGAGCTACCTGTGTTCTTTTTGGTGATGGTGCCGGAGCAGCTGTAATTGGACTCGGAGAAAAACCGGGTATTATTTCAACCCATTTAGGTTCTGATGGAGGGGGTGCCAACTACATTGAAGTTCCTGCCGGTGTTTCCCGTCTTCCAGCCTCAATTGATACAATTCAAAATCGACTCCATTACATAAAAATGGCTGGCAATGAAGTCTTTAAGTTTGCTGTAAAAATTATGGAAGAGGCTTCATTAAAAGTTATAAAAAAAGGGCAAATAAAGATTGAAGATGTCAATTTATTTATTCCCCATCAAGCTAATATACGAATCATTCAATCAGCTGCAAAACGTCTTGGTATTGTTGAAGATCGTATCTTCGTAAACATTCATAAATACGCAAACACATCTTCTGCCTCAATACCTTTAGCACTTTCGGAAGCCCTTCAAGAAGATCGAATCAAAGAAGGAGATATCATTTTACTGGTTGGTTTTGGTGCGGGTTTGACTTGGGGTTCAGTCCTTATTCGATGGTAAGGGAGGTTTCAACTTTGGATAGAAGAGTTGTGGTTACCGGAATTGGGGTGGTAAGCCCAATTGGGATTGGAAAAGAAAATTTCTGGCAAGCTCTGATTAATGGAGAATCGGGCATTGATACGATTACCAGGTTTGATGCCAGCTCATATGATAGTCAAATAGCTGGTGAGGTGAAAGATTTTAATTGTGACGATTATTTACCCCGTAAAGACGCCCGTCGGATGGATCGCTTTTCCCAGTTTGCCGTAAGTGCTTCTATCATGGCTTTTCAAGATTCACAATTAAATGTGGAGAAACTCAATCATGAGCGTTCGGGTGTTATTTTGGGCTCAGGGATAGGTGGAATTTTTACTTTTGAAGAACAACATGAAGTATTAATGAATCGTGGTCCTCAAAAAGTCAGCCCTTTTTTTATTCCTATGATGATTGTTAATATGGGAGCAGCAAATGTAGCTATACATTTAGGTTTAAAAGGTCCGAATAGTTGCGTATCAACAGCCTGTGAGGCGTCCACTCATGCAATTGGAGAAGCCTTTCGAATCTTACAACGAGGAGATGCTGACTTAATGGTAGCAGTTGGTTCGGAGGCGTCAATAACACCATTAGCTTTAGCTGGTTTTTGTGCGATGAAAGCTCTTTCTACTTATAATCAGCAACCAAAAAAAGCTTCCCGACCTTTTGATAAAAATCGAGATGGTTTTGTTATGGCTGAAGGAGCTGCTGCGTTGATTTTAGAAACGAAAGAATCAGCAGAAAGAAGAGGTGCACCGATATATGCTGAATTAAAAGGTTATGGAGCAAGTTGTGATGCTTATCATATAACTGCACCTGATCCAGAAGGCGAAGGAGCAGCACGTTCTATGCTATATGCAATTCGTGATGCAGGGCTTCAGATTGAGGACATAGATTATATCAATGCCCATGGGACATCCACACCTTTAAATGATAAAATGGAATCGTTAGCAATAAAAAAAGTATTTGCTGAAAGAGCTTATCAACTAAAAATTAGTTCAACCAAATCCATGACCGGTCATCTTTTAGGAGCAGCAGGAGCCATGGAAGCAGCAGCAACTATTTTGGGAATATTTCATCATACAGTTCATCCAACTATCAATCTTGAAGAGAAAGACGAAGATTGTGATTTAGATTATGTTCCCCAGAAAGCTCAAAAAATGGAAATTCGTAATGCAATTTCTAATTCATTTGGATTTGGAGGACATAATGGTTCTTTGGTTTTTGGACAATATAAGGAGTAATTATCATGTCTGGATGGTGGATTATTGGTATTAATTATCTCATCGGGTCACTCCCTTTTGGGGTTATTCTCGGATGGTTATTTAAGGGTATTGATATAAGGAAATATGGGAGTGGAAATATTGGTGCTACCAATGTTTCAAGAGTTTTAGGGTTTTTTCCAGCCTTACTTGCCGGAATTGCAGATGCTTTAAAAGGTTTTTTAGGTGCTTATTTAGCAACTCATTCTATTCAGAATCCCTTGATTTGGTTTCTGGCTGTTTTTATGATTGTTATTGGTCATAACTGGTCGGTATTTCTTCTTTTTAAGGGTGGGAAAGGGGTTGCTACAACAGTTGGAATTCTCTTTTATCTTTCTTACCAAACGGCGATTATTAGCTTTCTTTCTTGGGTAGGAATGGTTTTGATTAGTCGTTATTCTTCTTTGGGTTCTTTGACTGGTGCATTTTTAATGCCTATTGGTCTTTATTTTTTTAAAAAGTCACCAGAAGTCATTTGGTGGGGAATATTTGCTTGTGCTTTGGTGTTTTTAAGACACAATGAGAATATAAAAAGGTTACTTAAAGGAAAAGAACATAAAATAGGGAAAAAGGGGCGTGAGTAAAATGACAGATTCGATTCTTGAATTGAACAAAGCAAATTTTGAAGTTGAGGTGCTTCAATCAATTAAACCGGTACTTGTTGACTTCTGGGCGAGTTGGTGCATGCCATGCCGGATGATGGCTCCAGTTGTTGAAGAAATTGCCAACGATATGAAAGATAAGATAAAAGTCGGGAAATTAAATACTGATGATAATGGTGAAATCGCTGCTCGGTATGGGATCAGTGCCATTCCGACTCTTATTATATTCAATGGCGGGAAAGAAGTAGACCGTATTGTAGGTTATGTTGCTAAAAAGGCCATTGAAACAAAATTGAATAATATCTTATAATAAAATTTATGATAAATAAAAATGACCTGATCAATGTTACTTTGATTTTTTTTCTAATCGTGATTTTTGGTGAAGTAGCCTGGGGTTTAAGGTTAAATAATGATCAGGTTTTTGGATATAATTGTGT
>JAAYUT010000264.1 GCA_012517485.1 Candidatus Atribacter fermentans | reverse complement strand
ACGGTTACCTGAAAAGCAATCCGGTGAAGTATTCCAAATGTAACGATAGCCGGTTTGAAAAAGAAGGGTACCCCAAGGCCATCATAAAAAACTATATCCTTGTCTATAAAGTAGATGAGAGCAATAAAAAGGTAGTTGTTTTACGGTTCTTTTACGATACCAGAGAATATGCCAAATTGTGTAATTATTAATAATATGGACATGGTAATTAGAGGTTTAAAGCGGGAATAAACGAGAATCTGAGTGTCAGGTCTTTTGAGGAAAACAATACCGGTTCTCTTTGATTATCAAAATAGCATATTATTTTTTTAACCGGAGAGGTCTCGTTATTCTTTTTAATTTGTATAATAGACCTCACATGCTCTCGCATATCAAAGCTATCGTCCGAACTGTAGGAGTCTTCGACCAACCAAGACTAACCATATGCCCCAGGGTAAAAGAGAGGCGAGTGAGAAATAAAGCCCTAAAGTACCTGCTGAAGATGGTACTATCATCAATATGCCGGCTAAAATTCCCAAAAAAGCAGTTGCTTTGCTGAAAAGTTTACTCCGAAGCATGTTAACTGAAAAGATAAAAAGAATAATAGTATTGAGGACGTAATATACGTCAAAAGCGGTACCAGTATATGTCTCAAGCATTACCTGTCCTGCTGTCAGGAACATCATCTTTTGCGCCTCAGTTGTAGCCGTCATATATTGGTTACTGAGAGAAAGCATCTCGAAAGCTGTATTTGAAGCAAAATAGGCAGCTATTCCAACCAAGCCAAGGACGACGGCGATTAGCATAGAAGATTCGCCAGTTTTTCTTAAAACGACATAAAGGGCAAGGTAAATGAAAATTAAGAGAACACTATCTACAATGTATAAAAGGTCGAGGCTCAGAAGTCCTAAAAGCCAATTCTTGTGAAATAGCATAAAATAGCCTTCGATGGTGTTAGGTGGAGGCCAGACAATGAAAATGATGATCTGAATTATCATCAAAATTAACATAATCAGGGCTGCTACACTGCCTACAAAGCAGAGACCTTTCCATCGAGAATCTATGATTTCACCTTGGGTATTGTGACGAGTTTGATTGAAGGCATTTGAGCTCATTTCATTCTCCTAAAAATAAAGGTGTTTAGGTTATACTCCGAAAAATGGTTAGGTGAAAATAAATAACAACTAGCCTAATGCTTATCCGAGTCCATTTTCTTCTTAAATACGGGTTCGTTGAATGTGGTCGACCATTCAGGAGTTTTCCATTCTTTATTGACATGTTATACAAATAGCAACTAAATGTAAATTTTGCAAATTATATTATTTAAAATTATAATGGTTTCCAATTGTTACCTTATTAAAAAATCTTGGTCAATACCACTGGACGATGTGAACATCTTATCTTTTTTTCCATGTATCCCAATTCCCCGAAATTCAAGAATCACAACCTGACCCCCAGGATTACAAACTTGATAGTAGGTCTGTCCACTCAAGTAGAATGGGGTATTTTCACCAATCTTCTTCCAAGTATCATAATAACTTAATAACTTTGGTGACAGGTACCATAACTTATTATATTTTTATATACTAATACTATTCTTTATTAACTTTGGTAATAAACACCATAACTTAATCTGTGGATATGGACAAGGAAGTTGAGTATTTCATGCGGGGATGCCTCGTTATCCTCTTTAAATTGTATAATAGACCCTCCACATAAGTGAGAATCCCATCTGGTGCTGTTGGCGTCATCCTGAGGATTCGCTTTGCGAAGCCGTGAGGATCTCATCTTTTCATCTTTTTTAGTATTCTAATTCCCTAAAAATTCAAGAATCACAACCTGACCCCCAGAAATTCGATTTCGATTCTCCTGTTTTTAGGCAAATAGTATAATCCTCACTCTCATTCTTGATTATAATGTTGCATGATCTGTGAGGGTTGATTCGGAAAAGGATTTTTTTCTTTATGAGGGATATGGACGAGAAGGTTGAATATTTTAATAGGGATATCTACTAATCCTCTTTAATTTGGATGATAGACTTCCGGAATTCTGAACGAGAAATGGAAAGAATTATGGTCTTTTTAATACCTTATCATGTTCTCCTACATTACGCATGATGATCGTATCTCTGACCATCTCAAAAGTCATCCGTAATCTCTTTGAAGGGCGAGCTTCCCAAATGTTCTGTGTTCCCTCCATTTTCTTGATATGAAGACTGGGGTATTTTGGATTCGCATCCAAAAGAGCAAGGGCTTTACACACACTCCGTTTCTCAGTTTGAGTGAGTTTTTCATAAGCCTGCTCAAATTGCTCAGTGAAAAGAATCTCCATAATTAGGCTTTGTCCTCAAGATACTTTACTGCATCAGCGGTTGACTGAAATCTTTTAACCCGCCCAGTTTTTATATCCTCGTCTGCCTTGCGCTCCCCTTTTTGCCACTCTTCAGTCCAGAAGTAAGCTTGGCTAGCATTCACAAGTTTCTTGGGGGTCAATATGATTCGTCCTTCCTTATCAAGCTGAACCTCAACAAAATCACCGGGCTGCATGTTAGTTTTCATCCTGATTTCTTTAGGAAGAGTAACCTGACCACCACTCGTTAGTCTGGTTAAAGTGCTCATGAATGTTACCTCCTTTATTGGCTCAATATACCATTGATCCATTAATATAGTATTGGGAATAAGTTGCCTTGTCAAGAGATTAGAAGTGGGAAAAAAACTTAACACCGGTTTCATTAAAACAAGATGAAAAAACGAGGGTGGCATTTCAGGAGTCAGAGTGAACTCAGTTTTCAGGATAAAAACTCCAACAACCACATCCCCTTCTTAAAGAGCAGAGCATATTTTATCCGGGGATGTCTCTTTATCCTCTTTCAATTATATAAAATAACTTAATAACTTGGGTGACAGGCACCATAACTT
>JAAYUT010000263.1 GCA_012517485.1 Candidatus Atribacter fermentans | reverse complement strand
TAATAACTTTCATAGTAACCACCTTTGTATTACTCGAGTAGTTACATTGTACTCTAATTTTTTATATAATCAAGGTTCCATATAGTTAAAGGTGTCTGGTATTGAGTTATCAAAAAAACTTAACGGTGCCTGTCACCTCAGGTATTAAGTTACATCCTCATCCTGACCTTCTCCCATCAAAGGAGAAGGAACTCAGACTCGTTATTGCGAACGAAGTGACGTGGAAATTTTATGAACTCAATCTTTGTTAATCCTCTCCCTTTGGATAAAGTGGGAGATTGGTTTCTGAGTTTATATTTTTATCTTAATTTGGTGCAACAATGTAGTATGAACGTCTATCCTACTAATGATGATAAACAAGTCAATCCCCCTCCATTGACAAACCGGTTTTCATATGTTATGACTTCAAAAATGATTTTTTGCCGCGGAAGGGATAACCATGCTTGGAAACAAAGCCTTTAATCAAAAAGACCATCTGGAGATAGCTGGGTGTGATATTGTCCAATTAGCTGAAGAGTTTGGTACTCCTCTCTATGTATACGATGAAGCGCTGTTGCGTTCCAATATGAGAACCTATCAAAACCGACTGAAGGAATTATACCCGGATAGCACTGTTGCTTATGCTGGCAAAGCCTTTCTTTGCTCGGCGATGTGCCGTCTTCTTGATCAAGAATCGATGTGGTTGGATGTTGTTTCGGGTGGTGAATATTATGTTGCCCGTGAGAGTGGGTTTCCCACCGAACGATTATTATTTCATGGCAATAACAAGAGCCCACAAGAACGAGAATTGGTATTAAAAAGTGGTGTTGGACGATGGGTCATTGACAGTGAATGGGAGGCCTCTCTTCTTAGTAAAGAAGCCAAAAATTACCTTCATGGAAAATTACCAGTGTTTTTCCGCATTACTCCTGGCATTGACCCTCATACTCATGCCTATATTACTACCGGCAAAGTTGATAGTAAATTTGGGTTAACATTGGTTGATGGGATTGCTCAAAGAGTGATTCGACAAGCATTGAGCAATGAAAATATTGACGTCAAAGGACTTCATTGCCATATCGGTTCGCAAATTGATTCTTTGGAACCTTTCATCAACACTATTAAAGCCATGATCCGGTTTATGGCAAGTTTTAAAGAACAATATAACTTCGTATTTTCAGAGTTGGACTTGGGTGGCGGTTTAGGTGTTCCCTATCTGGAAGAACAGAGAGGGAAATTTCCTGCCGTTCAAGAATATGTTGAAGTGATCACTAAAACTGTCCAGGAAGAGTGCAAAAAATATCAATACCCACTTCCCAAATTATTTATTGAACCAGGCCGTTCAATTGTGAACGATGCCGGAAATACTGTCTATACCGTCGGAACGATAAAGGAGATTCCTGGAATTAAAAAATATATCGCTGTTGATGGTGGAATGACCGATAATCCCCGACCAATTCTTTATGGTGCTCGTTATCAAGCAATCGTAGCGAACCGAATCAATCATGGATCTCCTGAAATGGTTTCAATAGTTGGGAAATGTTGTGAGTCGGGTGATGTTATAATCCAACAAACGGAAATTAGTCCGGTTCAAACCGGCGATATCTTAGTGGTCGAAGGGACCGGCGCTTATAATTACTCAATGGCTTCAAACTATAATCTCATACCCCGGCTGGGAGTCGTGTTTATTCGAGATGGGAAACCATATTTGGTTGTTCGTCCTGAAGGTTGGTATGATTTAGTTCGTAGAGATATCCTTCCCGAGTATCTTATCGATAAGGGAGAATGAAAATGAAAAAAATTCGAGTCATGATTACTGGGGTAGCGGGAAAAATGGGCCAAGAGTTAGTGCGTACTGTCGCCCAGCAAAAAGATATGCTGCTGGTTGCAGGATGCGATATTTCCCAGGTTGGCAAAGATGCCGGAGAAGTATGTGGAATTGATGCGATCGGGGTTATTATAGAAATGGATTTAGAAGTGACTTTGCGAGAGGTAAAACCTGATGTTGTTTGTGATTTTACTTATGGTGATGCATTAAGGAAGAATCTACCATTATATCTTGAAAATAGAGTGAATATGGTCATTGGAACCACCGGTCTCACTCAGGATGAACTTAAAAAACTTGAAGATGAATGTAAACAGAGAGAAATTGGTTGTTTAGTAGCTCCCAATTTTGCTATTGGTGCAGTGCTAATGATGCAATTTGCCCAAAAAGCTTCTCAATATATGGATAGAGCCGAGATTATTGAGTTTCACCATCCTCAAAAAAAAGATGCACCTTCCGGGACCGCAATTAAGACTGCTGAAGGAATCATTCAGGCGAAAGATCAAGCCTATGAAGAGAAAAGTTTTGAATTGCTTCCCGGTTCGAGAGGTGGGCATTTAGGTTCGGTTAATATCCATAGTGTTCGCTTATCAGGCTTTGTGGCTTCCCAGGAGGTTATTTTTGGAGGCGAAGGTCAGACTCTTACCATCCGCCATGACTCCTTAAGTCGCGTATCCTTTATGCCCGGAATACTCATGGCCATTCGAAAAATGGCAAAAACTAAACAATTCTACTATGGCTTAGATAAAATAATGAAATTATAAAGATAGAAAACTATGCCACTTTGCAGTGCCAGATAAGGATGAAAAAGGCATCCCCTCACCCTAACCCTCTCCCACCAGGGACGAGGGAAAAGGAATAAGACCTCTCCTCCGAATGGGCGAGAGAAAAGGGATAAAGCCTTTTCCAAGAAGGAGCGAGGGGAAAAATTTTCCTCTTCAGAAAAGGGGGGGTTAGGGGGATTTGGTTTTTTTACTGTTCTGTCATTTCGAGGAGCGTCCTATGCGACGTGGCAATCTCATTTAGTAAATTAAAAATGATTAAAAGATGAGATCCTCACGCCCTCAAAAAACAAGGGCTCAGGATGACACCCGTGGTGTCAGATGGGATCCTCACACGGAAAAGCACCGCTCAGGGTGATAGTGTTATAGTATTCATCGTGAATTGTAGTTAAAGGTAGAAACACCAATAACGATTAATGAATAATAACCTATCAATTAAAAAAAATTTTAGAGTTGGAATTTGAAAAAGGAGATTACCATGCATTGTGTTAAAATGCACGGATTGGGAAACGATTTTTTAATTATCGAAGACCGTGAAGCTCATAAGATAACTTCAATCAAAGATTTTACAATTGCTGCTTGTGACCGTCACTTCGGAGTTGGAGGAGATGGAGTGATTTTCGTCCAACCTTCTCAAAAAGCCGATGTCCGAATGAGGATATTTAATTCTGACGGAAGTGAGGCAGAGATGTGCGGTAATGGAATTCGCTGTCTTGCTAAATATGTCTACGAAAGAGGAATAGTTCACGACCCAATTTTTACGGTTGAAACAGGAGCAGGGATCATAGTTCCCGAAATAATTTTAGAAGATGAGCAAGTAAGATCGATTCGAGTTGATATGGGTCAGCCTATTCTTGAAAGTTCGAAAATTCCAGTCACCTTTGAGAAGGAGAAAATTATTCAAGAACCAATTGAAGTTTTAGGAAAAACCTTTTATTTTACTGCTGTGTCAATGGGAAATCCTCATGC
>JAAYUT010000262.1 GCA_012517485.1 Candidatus Atribacter fermentans | reverse complement strand
ACCGATAAAGGTCCAGAGCCTCTTTCTCCCTATATGGACCAATTGATATTGAATACCAAAGTTTAATAATCTATTTTTGGAAAAGCCTTTAAATAATGTAGGGGGTGATAGTGAATCAGATAAAAAAAATAATAATTTTAAAAAAGGAATAATCTATAAAGGAGGAGTAAGCTATGAAAAAAAGAATTGTAATTGTTGTTTCAGTTTTAGTCATTGCTTTCATCCTTTCAGTAGGGTTTTATACTGGAGCCAAAGAAAAACTGGTGATAGGACAAGTATTTTGGGGTTTGCATGATTCTTATCAGCAGGCTCATCAGATTGCTGCAAAGACCTATTGTGAATCCTTAGGAATTGAGTATATTCCTATGGATGGGCAAATGAAACCAGAAGTGCAAGCAGCGGCTATGGAAGATCTTATTGCTCGACAGGTTGATGGGATTATTTGCCAAGCCTATGACCAGGCAGCCATGGAAGTGTCGATTGATGCCGCTCAACAAGCTGGGATTCCAGTTGTTTCATTCGTAAACGTGAGTTCAGGAAATGTAAAATATCCGACGATGCAAATCGATGAAAGACAGGGTGCTATCGCTATGGGTGAATTAGCGGCTAAGAAAATTTTGGAATATTTCCCCGGGAAAAAGATAAAAGTTGCGACCATTAGCGATCCTTCTATTGAATGGGCTCATGAGCAAAGGACTAAGGCCTTTATTCAAGGTGTACAGAACGTTGCTCCGGATATGGAATGGGTATTCAATGGCGGGAAGAGTAATCGAGAAGTTGCCTATAGCACGGCAGAAGATATTCTTCAGAGTTTCCCCGATGTCAATATTATGTTTGGATATGATGCCGAGAACGTCCTTGGATCATTAGCCGCTTTTGAAGCAGCAGGTCGGGGAATTGCCAAAGATGGAGTTCCAGTTTCGGAGATTTTTGCCGGTGTTGATGGTTCAGTTCCAGAATTGGTAAAAGTAGCTAATCCAAATTCAGCTTTTAAACTTACCTTAGCTTTACAACCGAAGAGCAATGCGAAGAAATGTATTGATATGCTTCTCAAAATCATCAACGGGGAATTAGATATGTATGCAACCGATAAAAACGAAGCAGTTGTTTCCTTTGTCGTCAACGGTTGGGATATGAGTAAAGAAGAAATCGAACAATTTGTGAAAGATGAATGGGCGATTGAAGTTGATTTGGCTAAAGAAGTTGAAGAATAGGAGTGAGGGTTCAGGTAGGGGGAGGTATGAACCCTCCCCCTACCTACTTTAGGAGAGTCGATCCTATGGAGGAAAACATACTTGAAGTTCACGGACTTTCTAAGAATTACCCTGGGGTTGCCGCGTTAAAAGGAATCGACTTGGATATTCGTCGTAATACCGTTCACTGTATTGTCGGTGAAAATGGGGCAGGAAAATCAACCTTTATTAAAATATTGACATGCGCTGAGACCAGAAGTTCAGGGGAAATCATTTTTAATGGAAAAGAATTTAAGCCTCGCTCGATTCGTGAAGCGATGGATTTGGGGATTAGTACTTTATTTCAGGAATTAAATGTTGTTAACCAGCTTACGGTTGAAGAAAATCTCATTTTAGGGAGAGAACCGAATCGCTATGGTGTCATTCAGAGAAGTGATCCTTCCGAAAGAGTTTTTCAGCTTATGAAGGAGTTTGCTCCCGATATTCCTCTCAAGAAAAAAGTAGCCCAGCTTAGCTTTGCTGAAAAACAAGTCATCGAAATTGTCAAAGCCATCGCCGTGGATGCGAGTCTTTTAATTATGGATGAACCAACCGCAGCAGTTTCAGAGAATGAAACCAAACGTTTATTTGCTATTATTCGTTCCCTGAAGGAAAAAAATATTACAGTGATTTATATTAGCCACATTTTAGATGATATTTTTACTATCGGAGATGTGGTCACGGTATTTCGAGATGGTGAAATTGTTGGGACAAAAAATGTTGCGGATATTGATCGGGAAGAATTGATTCGAATGATGATCGGCAAAGTCACTGTAGATAAATATGTCCCGAGGAATGTTGATTATCAAAAGAAGGTATTAGAAGTAAACAATCTGACGACACACAAGCTTAAAAATGTGAGTTTTCATTTGTATAAAGGTGAGATTTTGGGTTTTTACGGTTTAAGGGGAGCGGGAAAAACTGAAATTGCTTTGGCGCTTTTTGGGTTGGACCGAGTATTAAAAGGAGACATTCGGATTGAAGGGGAAAGCGTTCTATTTGATCTTCCTCGAGATGCGATGATGAGAGGGATAACCATGGTCCCGGAAGAACGCCTTACCGAAGGATTGGTTATGAAACTTCCGGTGCGTCCTAACATTACGATAACCAACTTAAAGATTCTTTCTCATTTTGGAGTCATTCGGAGTCAGGAAGAGCGTGAAGTTGCGAGAAATTATGTCGATGCCATGAATATCAAGGCGAAACATATTGAACAAAGAGTTGCAACCCTTAGCGGTGGGAACCAACAGAAAGTCGTGGTTTCAAAATATCTCCATTCCGGGTCGAATATTCTTATGATGGACGAGCCCACTCGGGGGGTCGATATTGGGGCCAAAGAAGAAATTCATCGTATTATCCGTAGTTTAGCTGAGAAGGGGAAATCAATTATTGTTTTTTCATCTGAATTTCCAGAAATTTTTAACCTCTGTGATCGAATTTATTTACTTCGAGATGGTCAAATTGTCAAGGAAGTAAAAAACCAAGATGCAAATCCTGAAGAAATTTTACATATAATCACCCGTGGAAAGAGGACGAATTATGAAAATCAAGCTGAGTAGCAGCTTTTTGCAAAAAATGGTTATTGTTGGAGTTTTATTGTTGATTGTTATTGTACTTTCTTTCCTATCCAAATCATTTTTAACTGTAACTAATCTCAATAATGTTACCCGGCAGGTGGCTTTTGTGGTCATTACTGGTTGTGCCGTTACTCCTCTCATGATATCGGGTAACTTCGATTTATCAATTGGAAGTGTTTTAGGCCTCACTGGGATGCTATCAGCCCTCTTTGTAACTCAATCAATTCCTCTCTGGCTCTCAATAATCATTTCAACTTTGATAGGAAGTGCAATCGGCCTTTTAAACGGACTTATGGTAGTCAAGCTAAAAATTCCTTCGATCATTGCAACCTTGGGAACCATGTATGCGGCACGGGGTTTGGCATTAGTTATTAGCGGTGGTAACAGCATACATATGGGTTTAGGAAAAAACTTTACTCTCTTGGGTCGAGGGTATTTGGGCGGGGTTCCTATTATTTTCATTATTATGTTTTTATCAATTTTTCTTTTTTATTTCATTGAAAGTAAAACCATCTTAGGTCGTTACACTTTTGCTATTGGTGGAAATAAAAGAACAGCATTGCTATCTGGAATCAATGTTGGTTCGATTATCATTCTTCTTTATCTTTTGGTTGGAACTTTAACTGGATTTTCTGGAACTTTAATGGCATCTCGTTTAGGAGTTGGTCAAGCCATGGTGGGTTCTGGTTTTGAGTTTGATGTTATCGTGGCTGTAGTATTAGGCGGAACGAGTATTGAAGGTGGAGAGGGATCAATATTTGGTATGTTAATCGGAGCTTTTATTGTTGGTTTTATTGCCAATGGTCTTAATTTAATGGGAATACATTCTTTTTATCAAAGTATTGTAAAGGGTGTGGTTTTAGTGGGAGCGGTTCTTTTAGATCAAAAATTGAAGGGAAGAATCGCTGATTAGAATGTTCAATATTTTAATAAAAATGAAAGCTTTTAATAGGGTAGGGAAATGAATAAAAAATCATTTCAAAATCGAATTGCATTTGGGGTTTGGTTAAATGATATTCGCAGTACACCAATTTTAGATGAAGCCTGGCCGAGTGTGTTGATTGATCAACAAATCATGAGTGATTTTCAAAAAACCACGGAATTTTTAAAAAAGGCTGGTTATACCGATATTGATTTGTTTGGTTTGCTTACCAATCGGGATTGGCCAGGAGATATCGAGAGTGTTTTGACCCCAGAAAGAAAAAGTCAAGTTGATCACCTTATTCATATTATCCATTCCAGCGGTTTACAGCTTATTTACGGTTTAGGTGTCTATAGTTGGGGTTTTGACACGATAATTCAAAACGACTCAGAAGTTCGAGGAACCAACCCATCAGCTTTATGTGGTTCGAAAGTGAAGTCTCGAGAACTAATGAGGAAAGTGATTGATTTTATTGGAAAAAATTTTGAGGTGGACGGATATCATTTGGAAGCAGCTGATCAAGGTCGATGTCGTTGTGAAAAATGTATTGAGGAAGCTGATGTGGAATACTATAATCGTTTAAACCAACAAACAGCTGCATATATACGAAGTCGCTGGCCAGAGAAAAAACTGCTTGTAAATACCTCTGGATATCTTCCTTGGGGAGACTGGATGAACGAAATAGAACGTCGTTCAGTTTTGGATTTGGGGAAAAATATTGATATTTTTATCGATGGCGGTAATCATGGGCAATTTATTCATGAAAACGATCGAAGTGTTTTTATTAATAGATTATCATGTGATTATGGAACATCAGGTGGATTTTGGGTTTATCCACCCCAACGTTTTAATCGAAACCGCTGGTTTCTCCCTTATGTCTTTCAATCAACGACTCATCTTCGCAATCTTTATCGTGATGGAAGTCGATCGTGTGAATTGTATTTGGGACCTCTCATAAATCCTAGTACCGAGATGAATATCTACTGTTTGGGGCGCTTTCTTCAGGATGTCGATCGAAGTCCTCTCGATCTTATAGAAGAAGGAGTGGATGTGTTATACCACCTAAAAGATCCAACCCAAAGAAATAACTTAGTCGAGCTTTTTCAAAATGCCGAGGCAGCCTTTTTTAATAACTGGTCACCACATCGCCTTTCCAAAATACCAAACCTTTATTCTGATGGAATCGATTCACTATTTCAGTGGTCGAAATTACATCGAGATCGTGCTATACCAGGAGAACTCTTTCTCGATTCTCTAACCGGACAATATCCTCCCTTTCCGGTTTATCTTACCGAGCATTTCGATAGAGAAAGAAGAGAGAGTTACCAAAAAGATTTAAAAAATCTTTTGCCAATACTAGAAAGTTTATTAAAAGTTAGTGGTGAAAACCGCTCTAAAATTGAGGTTATTCAATCCTGCATACAAAATACTCTCAAGGATATCGAGATGGTTCAAAATATTCAAGAGCTGAATTAATGAAAACACCTTACAATGAAGGAGGTCATTCCATGGCAATCGGGAAAAAAGTTTGGGTAATTCCTGATGGTGAGCTGCCCCGAAAGGAATTAGGAAAGTGGGACTCTCACGAGGCGATCATGATTCTTAATACCAATCCTTTTGAGGTCAAAGTACACGTCACTGTCTATTTCAAAGATCAAGAACCAATTGAAGGAATTATACTTAAGTTAGGTGCTCAACGAATGTTTGATTTCCGAGTTGATCGGCCAGAGGAATTTGGAGGATATACCATGCCGCCCGGGAAAGCTTATTCCTTAGTGCTTCGTTGCGAGGATCCTATTGTTGTGGAATACTCCCGTTTGCTCTCCCTTGGTGAATGTTTTGGAATGTTTACCACTATTCCATACTTTGAAGAAGAAATCGAATAAATCTTAAAAATGAATGAAGGAGGTGAGGAAATTAGTATTCTTTTAAACCGTGTCACTGAAAATCGGCTCAAGATGAAATGAAAATAATTTTAGGGAGGATTTTTATGAGAAAAAAACCGGTATTTTCGATTCGTTGTCTAGTAATCCTCATTATGATAGTTTTTTTAGCTGGGATGGTAATGGCTCAGGAGCAGGTTTTGATGGAAACCAGAGGCCCTCAGGGTGAAGAACCGACTTGGTATAGTGATGTCACCTTGACTCCAGAAGAAATGCAAAAAGTAAAAGAAGGAAATTATAAAGCTGCTTACTTGATGCATACCTCATCAGATTTTACGAATGCCCTTATGGCAGGAGCAAAAGACCTGTTTAATGAGTTGGGAATTGAATTAGTAGTGACGACTGATGCTGCTATGGATCCAACTAAGCAAAAAACTGATGTGGAAACCGCCTTAGCCCTTAAACCTGACATTATACTAACCTTAGTTATCGATCCAGTTGCCGGTGCTGAAGCCTTCCGACCGGCAGTAGAAGCTGGAGTAAAGTTGGTATTTATGAGTAATCTTCCTGACGGATATGTTCAGGGAAAAGATTATGTTGGTATTGTCACTGACGACCTTTTTGGGATGGGAAAAGCTGCTGCTGAGATGTTAGCTGATGCTTTAGGTGGAAAAGGGAAAATCGCTTGGTTATTCCATGATGCTAATTATTATGTAACCAATCAACGAGACAACGCTTTTAAAACCGTGATTCAAAAGAACTATCCAGATATTGAAATTGTGGCTGAGCAAGGCATAGCTAATCCCGCTGACGCTGAAACAATTGCTTCTGCGCTTATAACCCAGCATCCAGAAATCACGGGATTTTATGTTCCTTGGGATACCCCAGCTGAAGGTGTTGTTGCTGCCTGCCGGGCAGCCAAGAGACCAGATATCAAAGTTGTAACCCTTGATCTCGGTGCTAATAATGGTCTTGATATGGCTCAGGGTGGAAATGTTGTTGGTATTGCTGCTGATTTAGCCTACATGCTTGGTTATACCAAAGCGATGTTAGGAGTATATGGAGTTTTGGGGAAACCAGCACCACCATTTGTCATTGTTCCAGCTATTAAGGTAACGAAAGAAAACTTAGTAGAAGGTTGGAGAGAATCTCTTCATCAAGATCCTCCACCTGAGATAATGGATTTATATAATTAAAAATACTGTTCAACTGAGATAGGAGATGGATATCACCAGAATGGTGGCCGATTTATTACAACACTTTTGTTGAAAAAGTTTTTTTGGAAAAGCTTGATGGTTTTTAATCATTGAAAGAGGTTTTTAAAAGAGGAAATAAACTGATGTGGGGGGTCAATTCATTGCCCCCCATTTTGGATAGAAAGGATTTTTTATGTCATCTCCGGTTTTAGAATGTCGTCAAATCTGTAAGTCTTTTGGTGGGATAACCGTTCTAAATAATGTCGACTTTATTTTGGAGAAAGGTGAAATACATGCTTTAGTGGGTCAGAATGGAGCAGGTAAATCCACCTTAATGAAAATTATTAACGGGGTTTATAGCCGAGATAGTGGTGATATTTTCATTGAAGGGAAAGAGCATTTTTACAATTCTGCTCAAGAAGCGCGCAAAGCCGGGATAAGCATGGTATTTCAAGACTTTAGTCTAGTGCCCACCCTCACTGTTTCGCAAAATATTTTTTTAGCTCGAGAATTATCAAGTGGGCGTATCGTTTTAGATGACCGAAAAATGAAAGAGATAACCCAAAAGCTTCTCAATTCGATCGGAATCGATATTTCTATCCATCCCCAGGAATATGTTGAAAATTTGAGTGTCGGTTCAAAACAATTAGTTGAGATAGCGAAAGCTCTCTCAACCGATTCAAAAATATTAATCTTTGATGAGCCAACGGCCTCTCTCTCCCAAGCTGAAATTTCTTCGCTGTTTAGTGTGATTCAAAATTTGAAAAAGAAAGGAATTTCGATTATTTACATTTCCCATTATTTGAAAGATATTTTTAAGTTATGTGATTCAGTTACTGTTTTGCGAGATGGAGTCAATGTTTTATCTCGACCAATTTCAAAAACATCATTAGAAGAAGTTATCGATGCCATGGTCGGGAAGAAAGTTGGAAATCGGGCAAGTTGGGAAAGAAGCCAACGAGTTGGTGAAGGAAAACCACTCCTATCAGTTCGAAACCTTATTACTGATTCGATCCACCAAATCAGTTTTGATCTTTGGCCAGGTGAGATAGTTGGTTTAGCTGGGCTATTAGGAAGTGGACGTACCGAAATATTTAAAGCGCTTTTTGGATTAGATCCTATTCAAAGCGGAGAAATATTTATTCAGGGTAAAAAAACTGCTATTTTCTCGGTTCCTGACGCTCTAAAATATGGGCTTGGTTTAGTGCCTGAGGATCGGCGCAATCAAGGTCTTATCATGGATTTCTCTATTAATGAAAATATCTTACTCCCCTTAATGAACAAATTGACCCAACTCATTTTGATTAATGATCGGAAAGGGAAAGAAATCAGTCAGAAATTTGTTAGTGACTTCAAAGTGAAATGCGATGGTATTGAACAGCCGGTTCGCTTTCTTTCCGGAGGAAACCAACAAAAAGTTGTTGTTGCAAAAAATGTTGCCAATCAACCAAAAATTCTTCTCCTCGATGATCCTACTTTTGGAGTAGATATACAATCTAAGTGGGAAATAATGAATATCGTAAAAGAATTTGCGAGATTGGGAAATGGTGTTTTATTCATTTCTTCTGAATTTGGAGAAATAGCCTCCTTTTGTGATCGAGTGTTAGTGGTTAAAAAAGGCAAGATAACCGAAACCATTGT
>JAAYUT010000261.1 GCA_012517485.1 Candidatus Atribacter fermentans | reverse complement strand
ATCTTCTCAACAGCAGCTTTTTTGTCATGAGGATCTATAAGAAAACCACTTACTCCGTCTTGAATTTGTAAGGGGATCCCCCCAATGTTGGAAGCAATCACCGGCTTCCCTTTCCACAGTGCTTCGGTAACTGTTAAACCAAAACCTTCTCGTGTTGATTTCTGAATAACTACATTCGCTTGACGCTGTAATGCATTAACTAAAATACTATTTTCGGTCGTGAGCAAAATTAAATCTCGCTTTTTGATAAGATCGGTATGTTTTTTCAAAATCTTTGAATAAATTTTATATCCTTCGGGATCATCACTTGCCATGCTTCCACATAAAATCAAACGACAATCAATTACTTTTCGAGCTTCTCGATAAATATCAATAACTCCTTCAGGATCTTTCCATTTATCAAAGCGAGAAATCTGTGTAATGATCGGTTTATTAAGAGGAACCCTAAATTTCTTCATGGTTTTTTGAATGGTATATTCAGTAAGTGGTTTGTTTTTTGGTGAAAGAGGATCAATAGCTGGTGGAATAACAATCTGCCTCACAGGAAGATCTTTTCTTAGATATTTTTCATTTGAAATGATTACCAGATCATATTTTAGTATAAAACTCTTTAAGAAATTCCAGAGTCTTTGATTGGGATCGGTCAGATCAATATGGCATCGCCAAATCCATGGTTGTCTTTTTTTATAAAAACGAATCAAAGGCAATGGTTGGGGATCATGAATAATACAAGCATCATGGTCAAGATGGGTAAATTGTGAAAAGTCTTCATTATTTTTAACATATAAATCCCTTTTAATATGGGTAAAATGGAGTGGATCTCCTTGTAATGCATTATGGAATTTCTTAGTGATTCCAAAAAAATCCGGATTTCCATGTAAGATTCTCCATCCAGCATCGAGACCAATATCATTCATTAAGGGAATCAGCGAAGAAAGCATTTCAGCTACTCCTCCGCCTTGATAGGTTGAGTTAACGTGCACAACATGTTTCCCATACAATTTCCTCATTTTATTATGAACACGAAATATAACTTCATCTCCAACTATTTCTTGATAGTCATCTAATCTTTTCATTGATTCACCTCCGTTAATTCAAATAAAAACTGTCGAACATCTTCCGGACTTTGTATGCTATAGTGGGCATAAGTTGAACTAATGCCCACTTTTATAGTATAAGCATTTTCAGGTAAAACCATGAAAATATCTTCATCAGTATAATCATCGCCAACCGCTAAAATAAAATCAGCTGGGTAATCTTTTAATAGAAGACTCGCTATCCTACCTTTGTTGATGGATACATTTTTTATTTCAATGATTTTATTTCCTCTCAAAACTCCTAAGTTAAGATTGGCAATTAAATCCAGGAGAGCGTTTTCTAGTTCCTTTGTCCGAACATCAGCCAAGTTTGGATCTGCTTTTCGATAATGCCATACTAATGAAAAATCTTTTTCTTCCAAGAACGAACCGGGTGTCCAATCAACATAATGTTCCATAAGTGGACGTATCTGCTCTTTCCACTGGTTTGATAAAGGTTCAATAGTTTGCCAATCATTTGGAGCTTTCTTAATCCAGGCACCATGCTCTGCAACCAATATCAATCGGGACAAATTAAACCAAGATTCCAATGTTTCTTTTTTTCTTCCGCTAATTATTACAACCTGGTTCTTTTTGTCGCTGGTCAATTTATTCAACAAATTAAGAAGCCTTTCATCGGGTTTGGCTTTTCGAGGAGTGTCGGCAAAGGCAACGAGTGTTCCATCGTAATCCAACAATAAAAGACGTTGCTGAGCCGATAGATAATCTTTTTGAATGCGATTGCGAATGGTTTTGGTCATTTTTTTTGTTGAATACTCTAACTGGATATCTCCTGCTTTGATTAAGCTTTCTAAAAATTCTTTCGCCCATTTTTCAATCGTATACCGTGATAAACGACGATTCATAATTCGATTCATTTCAATCTGCTCTTCATCAGAAAGAGAAAATGCCCTTCTAATTGCTTCAACAATAGCTTCAATATCATTCGGATTAACAATAATGGCTTCTCCCAATTCTCGAGCTGCTCCAGCCATTTCGCTTAGAATTAATACACCTTTTTTCTCGGTTTTTGTTGCTAAATATTCCTTAGCAACTAAGTTCATACCATCTCGTAATGGTGTTACCAATGCAACATCAGCGATATTATAAAGAGCAGTGAGATTTATGAGTGGCAATTGACGATAGAGATACCAAATAGGTATCCATTCAATAGAACCATATTTTCCGTTTATATAACCCACCATTTCATCGACTTGCTTTTTCAAAAGAAAGTAATTCTTGGTTCCGATCCGTGATGGAACAACCACCAAAACCAGGGTGAACTTCTTTTCATATTCTGGATTTTTTTCTATAAATAGATCAATGGCTTTTAATCGATTT
>JAAYUT010000260.1 GCA_012517485.1 Candidatus Atribacter fermentans | reverse complement strand
TTGCCTTGCCTTTCTTTCGATAATGCTCTCTTTTAACCTCTATAACTGTATATACAGCATTCTTTTTCTTGCGGGTGACAAAATATACCTTCTGTGTGGTCCAGAGAGCAAACTGATGATAATAGTTGTAGGCTTTATCAAAGACTATCATACTGTCGGATATCAGTTCGAGACTCTTTAAAAACTTCTGATCATTGACCTTGGCTGCTGTCATTTTGATAAACCGTCCAACCGATTGAACTGCATCGATAAGCATATGAACCTTCATCCCTCCTTTCTTCTTCCCGTCTCCCTTTGGATTACGGCCAACACCCTTCAAGATATCACTGAATAACCGGATTGTCGTAGAATCAATGATAAGTACCTCTTTAAAAGTCAAGCCATACGTTCGGCTGTCCGACAAAAAACTATGATAATGTTTTACCAGTGTAAAATACAACTCTTCAAAAAACTTATGATTCCTGTTACGAAGTCCGTCACATGCAGTACTCTTAGCTGGTGCCTGGTCCATTCCAAGATGATTTAGCTTACCGCCCATTGCACGAAGGCCTTCGCAGACTTCTGTCATGGAATCACACCGGCTAAGTATCCCGAACAGCATCGTGAAAAGGTGCGTACGCGTTTTGAATGACTTGTAATAGTAATCACTCTCGTGCTTGCGGATTAACCCTTGTATGTCAACTTTATCTACCAAATTCATTATCTGTTTGAAAATCGGCTGTCCGACTAATTTTATTTCTGTAATTTTACCCATGTTGTACTTGATTTTCGCAAAAACCAAATTACAACATTGGGGGAAACCTTTGGGGAGTACCCCTCTTTTTATTATTTTAGTCGGACACTAGTGATTATATATATCGATTGTATAGCCAATCGCCATAAACGTGTAGAAAGATATGCCGATCGGTAGTAATATCTCAATTTCCGGGAAAGGCCATCTGAGATTGCAAGTCTCCAACAGCTTTAGAATTCCATTATTTATTCCTGAAAAATACTTAAAGAAGAAGAGTGGTAACAATATCAAAACAACATTAGTCAACATGAAGACCTTTCTTCTTGACTCTATGTTGGTATTATATATTAATCTTGCGAAAATGTAGGTTGATATGGTAACACCAGCTACAAGCAGTGCATAGGTCGGCTTAAGATTAATGTAGAAAAAGTAGCTTCCAGTCAATAGCACAATCCATCTATATCTCGGCGGAAAGATCCAGTGTAAGATAACAATCGATGGAGAAAAGAACAAATAATTGATCGATGTAAATGTCATGAGAAGAAACTGACGCATTAAAGCTTAGAGGAGATTATCTCAATCATATCTCCGACGTTGCGCATTTTGTTCAATTCCTTTAGCTTAAACTTTACCTTAAATTGGTCTTCAATTTCAGAAATTAACAGCATATGGGTTAACGAGTCCCAGTTTTCAATATCATTTGCAGTCATTTCACTGTTAATTACTATTGATGTGTCAGTGAAGACTTTTCTGAAAATTAATTCTAGCTGCTCCAGAATTAAGTCGTATTCCATTTTCATTTTTATAAATGTTTCTTCATTAATATTTTTTCATTATATGGTAAAAACTTCATTATTTTTGGATCA
>JAAYUT010000034.1 GCA_012517485.1 Candidatus Atribacter fermentans | reverse complement strand
ATCCTCATCAAAGCAAAATCCAAGAGAGATTCCTTGGTGGTTTTTGTTGATAGTGTTGAAGACCCTCGGAATTTAGGAGCAATACTCAGGACAGCAGCAGCTTTTGGAGTTGATGGAGTAATTATCAGTAAAGCTCATACCGCTCCTATTAGTTCAGATGTAATAAAAGCATCTGCAGGAGAGTTGGATAAAATCGACATTGCCCAAGAGAATAATTTTGTGGGAATTGTTAAGGAGTTTCGTGAACATAATTTCTGGATAGTTTCGTTTGAGGCTGAAGCCAAAGTCCCCCTATGGGAAATGGATTTTAGCCAGGGCTCCTGGGGGATTTTAGTTGGAGGAGAGGATCGGGGAGTTCGAAAGATTATCCGATCTTTCTGTGACTTTGAAGTCTCTATCCCCATGATAAACTCGGTAAACTCTTTAAATGTATCAGTAGCCTTTGGGATCGGACTTTATGAAGTCCTTCGACAAAAACGGAGGAGTCAATTATGTTAAAAAAAGGAGATGTTATTGAAGGATTGGTTGAGGCCTTTGCTCTTCCCGATTGTGTTGGTGTGGTACGGCATCAAAATTGGGTTATTTTTGTACCGGGAGTTCTTCCAGGAGAAAAATGCCGAGTTTCAATTCGAAAAGTTAAGAGAAATTTCCTTCAAGGGGAACTTAAAGAATTTATTCAAAAATCCCCAGCACGAGTAGATCCAGTATGCCCTCATTTCCAAATGGGTTGTGGTGGCTGTAGTCTCCAATTTATGAAATATCCTGAACAAATATCAATAAAGGAGAAAAATGCCCTTACAACAATCGAAAAGATTGGTAAAATCGATCTTTCATCGATAAGCTATGAAGGATTTCTTCCATCAGTTCAAAGTCTTGGGTATCGCAACAAAATGGAATTCAACTTTGGTAATCAAGATGGGACATTGATTTGTGGATTGCGACCTAAAGGGAAATACTGGGATCTAATCAATTTACAAACCTGCTATTTAATGAATTCACAGACTGTGACCGAGCTATTGGATTTTTTCCGATCCTATGGAAACCGCTATGGGTTAAAGGGATACGATCCAGTGCGAAAAGACGGTTTTTTAAGAAATTTATTAGTTCGATACAACCGCAGTCTTGACCAATATTTAATCGGTCTTTCAACGATAAGCGGTGAACTTCCTGGAGTGGGAGAACTGGTTAAGGACTTGACCCATTATTTTCCTAACGTCTCTGGATTGGTCCATATTATCAACAATTCACCTGCCAATGCTCTCTTGTTTGAAGAAAAAATCCTTTTATATGGTTCAGATTATTATATTGAAACCATTGGTTCAATCCGGTATAAAGTCTCAATCGATAGTTTTTTTCAGGTCAACATTCATACCGGTGAGCTCCTTTTCCCAATTATTGATCAATATGCAGATCTCCAGCCTGGAGAATTTCTTTTTGACCTTTATTCAGGGAATGGAAGTATTGGATTATATCTATCAGATAAAGGAAAAATGGTTACTGGAATCGAAGAAAATCCCCAAGCAATTGAGGATGCTCGGTTTAATGCTTCTCTCAACTCTATTCCTTCTTATAACGCCATTTGTGGGAGAGTTGAAAAAGTCTTGCTCGAGGTCATTGGAAATTCTTTGAAGAAATGTATAGTCGATCCTCCACGGGCTGGTTTAACACCGAAAGTTATCAAAACTTTGGTTGCAGCTCATCCTGAGAAAATCGTTTATGTCTCGTGTAACACAGCATCACTCGCTCGTGACTTAATTGTGTTTGCCGAGGAGAAGTACTTTTTGAAAAAAATCACCTGGGTTGATCTTTTTCCTCAAACTCCTCATTACGAAGCGGTTGCTTTGATTGAACCTTCATGAAAATATTTCAATATTGGGGTATTGCAAAAAGACGTTTCGGTGGTTAGAGTATTACCAAATAAGGTAGGTGAAACCATGAAATCCATTGAGAAACTTAATAAATTTGCTAAGTTAAATGACTTCATTGCTGATAGGGTATTCCATTTAAGTGGTGAAGGTGCGTTTGAGGTTTTAGCTCAAGCCCGAAAATTGGAAAAGATCGGTCAAAAAATTATTCATTTAGAAATTGGCGAGCCGGATTTTGATACTCCTGAAAATGTTAAAAATAAAGCGATTCAAGCCATCCAGGATGGGCATACTTACTATGTGCCTTCTTCAGGAATAGACGAATTAAAAGAAGCGGTTTCATCATATATGAAAAAAACCCGAGGAGTAAAAGTTGATCCCGAGGAAGTTGTAATCACTCCCGGAGCAAAGCCAGTTATATTTTTATCCTTTCTGATGCTTCTGCAACCAGGTGATGAGGTGATTTATCCAAATCCTGGGTTTCCAGCTTATCGGTCAATTATTGAATTTGCCGGAGCAAAAGCAGTTCCACTTCCTCTTTTGGAAGAGAATGAATTTCGTGTAGATATCAATGAGCTGAAAGGTTTAATTACTTCAAAAACGAAAATGTTAATTTTAAATTCTCCCCATAACCCTACCGGTTCAAGGCTGCTGGCGGAAGACTTAGAAGCAATTACCGAAGTCGTTAACGATGCCGATATAATGGTTTTTACTGATGAAGTTTATAGTGAGATAGTTTATGACGGAGATCATGTGAGTATCATCCAATACCCAGGGATGAAAGAGAGGACTGTTTTACTTGATGCTTTTTCCAAAACCTTTGCTATGACTGGTTGGAGATTGGGCTATGCGGTTCTTCCTCGGGAATTAGCTGGTTATTTATCTTTATTAGTTACCAACTCCAATTCCTGTACGTGCACCTTTACTCAAATGGCAGGAGCTGAAGCTCTTATGTTTGCAAGAGATTCGGTTCAAAATATGTCTAACGAATTCCGTCGAAGAAGAGACTTTTTATTTGATCGTATTCGAAAAATTGAAGGAATTCAAATTGTCAAACCAAATGGAGCATTTTATTATTTTCCTAATATAAAATCATTTGGATTAACGTCACGAGAAATGGCTGCTTATCTTTTACAGGAAGCTGGGGTTGCACTGCTCCCTGGAACCTGTTTTGGTGAAGTGGGCGAGGGGTATTTACGGATTTCTTTCTCAAATTCAATGGAAAATATTTCTGAAGCCATGGATCGAATTGAACTCGCCTTAAAACGATTAAAAGCATAAAACCGGATCTCATTGCCGGAACAGGAGGACGATAAAATGAAAATTGTTTTAACGAATTTTAGGCGAAAAGGGACTCCTATGAGCCGAGCCGAAGAGCAGAGTTTACTTCAAAAAATTATTGATCTACTCTATGTCGAGGGCTTGGAATTTGATTTGAAAATTGTTGATTCAGAACCAGGTGAATGATTGAAGAGCCGGGGTGATATTTCTGAAAAGAGAATCCCGGCAACAATAAAGAAACACCCCGCAACAGTGCGGGGTGTAAATTTTTCTTGCCAAAGAAAGTATGAAACAACCGCAGCAAAAACTGGCTCTAAAACAAAAATAATTCCAACATGGATTGCAGTCGTATGTTTTTGGGCTACCTTTTGAATTGCAAAAGCCAAACCGGTTGCGGCAATTCCTAAAAAAACAAACTGACCAGCATCAATCCATTGGTTGGGAAGTCGGAGAGACCGAAAAGAAATCGCCAATAAAAAACTCAAAATGGCTACCGTACCCATTTCTACGATAACCAATGGAAGAGCCTGACTTTTTTGGGAAAATTTTTCAACTAATACGATCTGTAATCCATATGCTGCTGCACCAACCAAGGTTAATAAATCTCCAAAAATTTGCCCTTTAAAAAATTCGAAAGGATTATAGGTTAGAAAAGCGAGTCCAATAAGAGCCATTGCCACTCCAATCATGGTTTCTTTCTTGAGCTTGGTTTGAAGAAGAGTAAAAGAAAAAAAAGGTACTAAAATAACGGATAGACCAGTAATAAATGCCGATCGAGCTGGAGTGGTATAAACTAAGCCAAAAGTTTGAAAAAGGTAACCACCAAAGAGAGCTGCTCCTAATATTAAACCGTATTTAAGGGTTTTTTTATCAGGCAATCTATTGGGAAGTATGAGAAAGAGGAATAGTGTAGCAACGGTAAACCGCCAAAAAAGAACATTCAGTGGAGCTTCTCTGTTTAATAAATTTTTCATCATGACAAATGTTCCTCCCCAGACAAGGCAAACCCCTGCCAAGGAAAGATCAGCTATGAATGCTCGATTTACTTTCATAATGTTCTCCTTTGAATATCACTTCAAGTATAAATTATTTATTTTCTTTTATAAAATATTTTAAGTATTATTTGTTGACATTTAAAAGAATATAGATGGTAGTATATCCTTCTTTTTTATAAAATTGAACTAGAGAGAAGGGGGTAAAAAATAAATTTTGTACGATTAGGGTACTTTCCGCTTCTTCTCCCTTGATAGGAGAAGGTCAGGATGACTGATGAAAGGCACGCCCCCCTAACCCCCCTCAATGGGGGAAATTATAAGATGATATTTTCAGGATAGACCCTCATGCCACTTTCGTGGCACCAATTGAGGATGAAAATTCTATCTCACTCTGTCATTGCGAGGAGCGCCCTCTGCGACGTGGCAATCTCATTTCATACTTTTTTGAATAATGAAAAGATGAGATCCTCACGGCTTCAAAAAGCGAAGCCTCAGGATGACT
>JAAYUT010000259.1 GCA_012517485.1 Candidatus Atribacter fermentans | reverse complement strand
GATCTGAATTCAATGGAAATAGTCGGATCGAGCGATAAGGTCAATATTGTAGTTCAATTTGACTCATTACAAGGACCAGCTATCCGTTATCTCGTTGAAAAAGACAGCGATCCTCTAAAAATTAACTCCAAGGTTCTCCAAAATTTAGGTGAAATGAATATGGGTGATGCGAATAACCTGGTTGATTTTATCCGATTTTGCGCGCAAAATTATCCTTCTGATAAATATGCACTTATTCTCTGGAATCATGGATCTGGTTTCAAAGGAAAAAATATTTCCTTTGATCAAACTTCATATAACGCTTCTATTTCAATTCCAGAATTAGGTCGGGCTTTATTGATTGCTAAATCCCTTTTCAATAAACCAATCAACCTTCTTGGCATGGATGCCTGTTTAATGGCAATGGTAGAAGTAGCCTATGAAATCCGAGAGAGTTCAAACCTTATGGTGGCATCTCAAGAAAGTGTTCCTGGAGAAGGGTGGGATTATGCCACTCTCCTTGAAAGTCTCGTCAATAATCCAAACATGGATGAAATCCAACTCGCCTATATCATCGCCGATAGTTTTATTAGTCAATTTCCGTTACAAGATGTTAACATTTCAGTTACTGATCTCAACCAATTGGAAGAATTAACAGCAAGCATTAGACAGCTATCCAAAGCCATTTTATCGGATAATCAAACCTCACCCCAGATTTATATTGAGATTGGGGATACCAGCCAATTCTACAGTGACTACGAATATATCGACTTGGGTGATTTTTCTCAACTCCTTACTACTGATAGGAGAGTTCGATCTTCAGAGGTAAAATCTGCAGCCTTTATGGTTAGCAATCTTCTTTCTCAAGTTATTCTTTATAATAGAACACGCGGTTCTGGAGTGGAAAATTCTCATGGTTTGAGCATTTATTTTCCCTTTAAATCCTATAATCCACAGTATGAACTCCTCGCCTTTAATGGGAAAACATCTTGGAATCAAGTTATTCAAAAGTTATTCGCTATGAGGGGAAAATAGTTTTTCTAATAATTTTAGATAAGGGGACTTTTCATTTTTTCAATAATTTGTTATGGTATTTGTAGAAGGAAAGGGGTTTAACGATTTAGGTTATTTTTTAACTGATTTATTTTTTTCTTTTTTCCCGATAAATTGTAGTCATTTTTGATTTTTTATCGTATAGTATATATGAGTGCATGAATCAAGACGATCTCGTCTCAAACTCCAAAGGGCAATGAAAGGAGGTGCAACGAATTGGTAGGCCCAGGAGAGGGGACGAAGAGAGGAGCTGAAAGCCTCAAAAACAAGAGGGATCTGAAGAGGAAACATGGAGACTCTTGAATGACCCCTCCTTGGAAGGGCAGACAGCTCAATATAATCTCCACTAACTACCAAGGAGGTAACATCATGAAAAAACTGCTTATTGCACTTGTACTCGTTTTGGCTTTAGCTATTCCAGCTTTGGCCAATCCCTTTGTGGATGTGCCCTTGAATCACTGGGCATATGATGCCGTTCAAACCCTAGCTGCTAAAGGGGTCGTCATTGGATATCCCGATGGGACCTTTGGTGGCAATCGAGCCTTAACCCGGTATGAATTTGCCATGGCTATCGCTCGTGCAATCGGCTATATGGAACAGTACGTTGACGAAGCTGGTTTAG
>JAAYUT010000258.1 GCA_012517485.1 Candidatus Atribacter fermentans | reverse complement strand
CTTTTGGTATTCAGCAAAACCTACCACCAGAAGAAAACCTCAAAAGAATTGCTCAATATGTTTCCGAAATATATACTATTTTATCTTTTCATCAACCAAAAAATGTTGTTGCAAGAAAAATAGATGATTCTACAAAAAACACCTTAGGGATATATTATTCTCAGACTTATGATAACTCTTTAGGAGTAGACTTTTTTCAAAAGCAAACACCACCGTATATATGGTCAAGTAGTTGTCAATTCATCTTCCCTCCTTTTTTTTATCCTCATTTTGCTAAATATGTACGGACCATTATGAAATATATTATAATAAGAGAAAAAATTAATATTAATTTTGATGCAATAGATTTTAATAAAATAATTCCATTGAAATCAAATTCCGCTTTATTCAGTGGTAATGTTAGGATTGAGGGAAGAAATAACACATCCTTAAATTTTATAGCCGTTTTAAATTTAGCTCAAAGTATGTCACAAGAAGAAATGTTAGCTTTATTATTTAAAAAACCTGAAGATGTAGAGTTTTTCCAACCCAATGGTCTTCCTAAATATCCACTTTCTTTAACCGTTATGTGGACTAAAAACTAAAAGAAAAAAGCACAAATTTCTGGGGTCAGGTCTTGATTCTTGAATTTTAGGTCTATTACCCCCCTCTTTTAATAATTATGATCCCCCATTAATTCATCCAATATAGCAACTTTATCGTTCAAAATTGTCTTTGAAATAATGAAATTACTCCTGCGGTTTACAATTCTTACACCCTCTTCTCCCAGACTTCTGGACTTCTTCCAGGCTTTGAAAATAAATTAGATTTTCTTCTTTGATGGTTGCAACATGCTCACAGGTAATATTATGGAATACCTTGGATTTTTTGGAAGCAACATATAGATAGCTGTCTTCTATAATTGGTTTTGACATTATCTCGAGTTTAAGAGCAGGATTTTGTTTTACTTCTTCAGGTAATGAGGAAGTTTCCTCTCATGTTGCATTTTTCTCTGGATCACAGGTTTTACACCCCCTTCTTCCAGAAGCTTGGGCTTCTTCTAAGGTCGTAAAGAAAATCAGGTTATTTTCCTTAATTGTTCCAACATGAGGACAGGTTATTTTATGGAATACTTTGGATTTTTTGGAAGCAACATATTGATAGCCATTGTCAGTAGTTGGGACGGATACCAATCCAAGCATTTGTGGAGAAGTTTGAACTGCTTGTTCTGGTAATTGTAAAAAGCCTGTTTCAGGTATTACCTCATATGAATTCCCATCGGTTTGGACCAATATCATAGTATAAAATAAAATAAAATAATATAACAAAATGAATGGGAATTTTAAGATGACGTGATCATCAGTACTTTTCTTAACCGGCTAATCCACAACAGTCATCTTGTGGAATTTACCGGAAAGAGTTTTTGTTTGAAACACCTAAGTTAAAATTATAAATCAAACATAAAAATACTAGGATTTTAACTTACCAATACTTGATATTTGAGTTACCAAACAAAGTGTTTTCTTAAATTACACTTAGGTGTATTTTTAGAAAGAAAAATGCTTTATTAAAAAAATTTTAGTTAGTGCACCTATAAGTTATGGTGCCTGTCACCTATGTCATTATTTTGAGCCATCGGATATTCCTCCTCGATGAAGTTTTGTGTTATGTGTAACCTTCATTTTGGAGTCTCCGATGGTTTTTTCAAGATGCGAAATTGCGAACTTTAGTATACTTTATCTATAAATGTACATAAATATGAGTGAGCAAAATTAAATTACAAATGAGATTTAAAATTTCAAAAGAGGAGAGTAGTAGGATTAAAATTTAAGAATCAAATCTACACCACTTATAAGTTAAGATGTTTTCAAGTTGTTTTTGTGACCAGTTGCACATAACATGATTTCCTTTTCCGTTACTTTATCACGATCAAAAAATCCTGTTACTTTTCCTTCGTGCATGACCATAATCCGATCACTGACTTTCATAATTTCGGGTAAATCGGATGAAATCATAAGGATAGCTTTCCCTTTTTCAGCTAATTTTCGAATTAATAAATAGATTTCCATTTTTGATCCAACATCAATACCACGGGTAGGTTCATCTAATATTAAAACATCTGATTTACTCGCTAACCATTTGGCCAACACCACTTTTTGTTGATTCCCTCCACTTAAATACCTTACTTTACGATTCAGAGTGGGAGTACGAATATTCAACTCTTTTTTAAAAACTGAGGCAATTTCCATCTCTTTATTTCTTTTTATTAAACTTGATTGACTCACACTTTTTAATATTGGTAATGTAATATTATGGGTAATTCCCATTTCAAGAACTAGCCCTTCTCTTTTCCGATCCTCTGTTAAAAAAGCAATACCAGCATTTATTGCATCCAAAGGTGATAAAATGGTTATGGGACGACCTTTTATGATTATTTCACCGAAATCTTTATGAAGAACTCCAAATATGGTTTTAGCAACTTCAGTACGACCACTTCCCATTAATCCCGATACTCCCAAGACTTCTCCCTGCCGAATTGAAAAACTGATATCTTCAAACAAATTCTTCTTTGTTAATCCCTTGACTTCAAAGATAATATTTCCTTTAGTATTTAAGCTACTGATTGATGAGGCATCAATTTTCCGACCAACCATCATCTGGATCAAATCTTCGGTTTTTGCATCTTGAATGTTGACTGTCCCAATATTCTTTCCATCTCTTAAAACCGTTACTCTGTTTGCAACCTCAAACAATTCGTTTAACCGATGAGTAATTAAAATTATTCCTATTTCTTGTTTAATTAATAATCTCATTCGTTCAAATAACGCATTTGTCTCTTTATCACTCAATGCAGATGTCGGTTCATCCATGATGATCAAGTTGACCTTTTTGGATAAAGCTTTGGCTATTTCAACAAGTTGTTGTTCAGGAACAGTTAGATCTCCAACTAATGTTTGAGGTGATATTTTAGCATCGAGGCTTTCCAAAATTTCTCTACTACGAATAATCATTTTTTTCCAGTTCAAGGGTTTCCAATGAACTGTAGATAAAAAAATATTTTCAGCAACGCTTAGTTGCGGAAATAAACTAAATTCTTGGAAAATCATCGATATTCCTTCTCGGGCCGCTTCTTGTGGATGTGCTTTTTCGAGAATTCTTTTTCCTTTAAAAAAAATATGCCCTGATTCTTTGGGAAGTACTCCTGCTAAAATTTTCATTAGAGTACTTTTCCCAGCTCCATTTTCTCCTAACAAGGCATGAATTTCTCCACTATTGACCGAAAAACTTACATTATCCAATGCTTTTACTCCTGGAAAGCTTCGACAAATATCTTTCATTTCAAGAAGTGACTGTTCCATAAATAATAGCCTCCAATATTTAAGGTGGTGGCTTTAAAAGCCACCACCTTAAAATTCATACATATTTTCAACTAATACATACTATCTGGATGGTAATATTTTTTTGCTACATCTTTGGTAGCAGGTGGGGTTGGTATATAGAAAGTATGAGGAACAGTATTGCCTTTGAGGTATTGAATGGCAAAATACACCACCCATTTTCCTTGATGTCTTGGATCTTGCATAACATCAACTACCCAATGACCATCAATAACTCTCTTTAATATCTGTTTGCGTCCATCAATTGAGCCACCAATTATCTGACCAAGCTTTCCAGCACCTTCAAGTGCAGCTACAACACCCTGAGCTATTCCATCGCATTCAGCAAAAATGACTTGAATATCTGGATGAGCTGATAGTACGTCCTGTGTGATTTTCATTGATGGTTCAGGTAACCAGTTTCCAAATTGTTGAGAAATAATGTTTAGATGACACTTTCCTTCTTTTTGAAACATATATTCATTAAAACCTGCAACAATTCCAAGCCTCCTGTACTTAGAAACCAAGTCTCCCGGGAATCCCGCGATTTCCAGAGCTTTAATTTCTCCATTCCAACCTCTCTTTAAACATTCAGTTGCTAATTCCCATCCCATTTTATAACCCATATCAAAACTATCCCCTGAAACAAAACATACAGGTTTTCCACGAGGATCTAAATCGCTGTTCACGACAAAAATTGGTATATTAGCAGCATGATACTTCTCAAGGGCTTTTAATACTGCAGACGGATGTTGAGGGTTAATAATTAATGCATCTGGTTTTTGTGAAAGAAGACTTAATAAATCTGTCACTTGTTTTTCTTCCCGACGATCCGCATCAATAATAGTAATTTCTGCTCCTAACCACTCCGCTTCTTCTTTTGCCATTCTAACTAAATTTTCCCACCACTCACTTCCAGCTAAACCTCTTTGTGAAAAAGCTAGTTTAAATCCTTTACCTTCTCCTTGAGCACCAATTAAAGTTTCAGGGCCAATTTCTTCAGCAATTTTTAAAAAATCCTCTTGACTCATTTTTGCCAATTGTTCACTCGTAAAGACTGGAGGCTCACCTTTTTGGAGTGGGTAATTTGACCACTCTTCTGCTAAGCAAGTTAATGAAAATACCATCATTATGATTACCATGAGTAATAATACACTTATTTTTTTCATTTTGCCTTATTAACCTCCTCTGATATTAATTTTTAAAATCATTCAATATAAATATACTAAAAGAAAAGCTTATTACTACTTAATTTTATCTACTCGCCTCCTTTCAATTAATCAATTAATATTAACTATTTTTTCCTTTGAACAGCGAGCAAAGCTGCAATAATAATAATTCCTTTGATGATCATTTGAGGATATCCACCTATTCCCAAAAGATTTAAAATGTTTGCAATGAATCCAAAAGTATATGCTCCTAAAACTGTACTCCAGGGATTTCCCTTTCCTCCAGTTAAAGCTGCTCCTCCTAAAACTACAGAAGCTATTGCATCAAGTTCATACCCACTTCCCACTAAAGCTGAACCCAAAGTTAAACGAGAAGCCAAAATGATTCCCACTAAACCTGACGAAAGACTGCTGATGATATATACCGACATAAGTGATCTAGAAACAGGTAAACCACTTAAGTAAGCTGCTTCAATGTTATCTCCAATTGCATACAAACGCCGACCAAACGGTAACCATCCCAAGACAAACCAGGACAAAATTAAAATACCAACCAGAATAACCAGAGGTAGTGGAATCCAATCATTTAGCAAAAGATTGTTACCAATCGCTATTACTGAGTCATCATAAATGGGTTTGGGTGAACCAACCTGATAAATATACGCTAAGCCTCTTGTAATTGTCATCATTGCCAGTGTTGCAATAAAAGGAGGAATTTTAGCATACCCAATCGCTATACCACAAATCGCCCCCGGGATGATCATCAAAACCATAGTCGCAATCACTGCAAAATACCATTGCATTCCCCCATCAAGAAGCCCTGCAAGTAAACAGCCGCTTAAAGCCACTATTGATCCCATGGAAAGATCAATTCCACCAGTTAATATGACAAAAAACATACCCAGAGCGAGTAAACTCATAGTTACATTAGAAGCAATAACATCTACTAAGTTTTGTTTCGATAAGAAATAGGGAGAAATAATTGAAGAAAAAATAACAAGACTAATCAACATAAAAGCTAAATAGGAAGAAACCCAAATCTTTTTTACTATACCAAAAACTTTATTTTTTTTGGGTTCGTTAACATTAAAAGCTATGTTTTCCACCATTTTAAATGCCTCCACATAGTTCAACCCAAACTTGTTCATTCATAAAATTTGAAATGATAAAGAAAAACTCGCTAACTGAAAAACATAGTTCAAGTTACAAAATCATGAAGTTAATAATCCACGACGACTTACTAAAACAGCTGTAAATATTATGATTCCCTTAATAACCATCTGCATATAAGAAGTAACGCCAACAAGATTCAAAATATTTGAGATAAATCCAAAAACAAAAGCACCCAACACGGTGTTAAGAGCAGTACCACTTCCACCATTCATCGATGCACCGCCAATGATAACTGAAGCTATCGCATCAAGCTCATAACCTTGACCAAAAATTGCAGCTCCCATCATTAGTCGAGCTCCTAATACAACCCCAGCTAATGCTGAAATAAAACTACTAATGATATAAACAAAAAGAATATATCTTTTAACCAATACACCACTTAAAAAGGAAGCCAAAGCATTTCCACCAATTGCATATAATCTTCGTCCAAAAATCGTCCGTCCCAGTACAAAAGCACATACTATGAAAACTACGATCAAAATTAAAACTGGCATTGGAATCCAACCGATTTCTCCTGTTCCAATAAATAAAACTGTTTTATCAAATATGAGCCGAGGAGAACCAACTTGATACATATATGCTAAACCTCTAACGATAGTCATCATAGATAAAGTAGCCATAAAAGGAGGTATTTGACCTCGAGTAATGAGAACTCCTGATACAACACCCGGAAAACACATAATTATTAATGTAAATAAAATGGAGAAGAACCAATGAAAGCCTTGCTGAAGGAAACCAGCAAGCAAACAGCAACTCAAAGCAATGATTGACCCTACAGATAAATCAATACCACCAGTTAAAATTACAAAAAACATCCCGAGAGCCACCATAGCAGTCATAGCATTTGAAGCTAATACATTCATAATATTTTCTTTGGTGAGAAAAGCATCATGAAGAACAGATGAAATGGCAATGACAGCTCCGACTAATATCAATAGATAATATCTTTGCCATATTTCATTAAATTTATTTTTTCTAAAAATTCCTAAAGACCTCATAGAATCGATTGTATCAGCTTTCATTATCTCACCTTTAATTTTCTGTTTTCTGTAATAAACTTTTTTCCTTTCAAAGACTAAAGGGTAACTACTTCTAAACCTCTTTCTCGTGCAGCGTGTTGAAAACATTGAACAACTTCATTAGAAGGAGGTTTCAATTCAGACAATGAATATTCTCGACCCAAAGATTGATATTTTCCTCTACCAAGACGATGGTAAGGCATAAACTCCACTTTTCCACCACCAAGTTTATTTTTGATAAAATCTAATATTTGATAAACATTTTCTTCATTGCAAGTATAAAGTGGTACTAAAGGAATTCGATAAATTAAATCAATATCTAATTCTTGTTTTTTTAAGTAAGAATTAAGCTGTAAAGCATTTCTAAGAATAACATCGTTTTCTTTTCCAGTTAAATTTATGTGATATGATTTTTCATATGCTTTAATATCGAAAAAAATTAAATTCAAATATGTTAGTGCATTTTTTAAATCATCCCACTTACCATATCCTGAAGTTTCTATAGCAAGGTGAATCCAGTTTTCTTTTAATTTTTTTAACAAAGAGAGCAAAAATTGAGGTTGATTTAAGGGTTCTCCACCAGATATGGTAACACCACCACCTGAATGTTTATATAACCATTGATCTCTAGTCACCTGATCGACTATGTAATCAACAGTAACTAAAGAACCCATTGTTACTCGAGCTTTTGAAGCACATATATCACTACAAGGGAAATTTCCTGAATTTTGAATTATGCACTGTTCGCAAAAATAGCGATGGGTATATAGGATTTCATCTTTTACCTCAATAGCTTTAAACGGACAAACATCAATGCATCTTCTACAACCAATACATTTATCTGGAAAAAATACCATTTCAGGACCAAATTTTTGCGATTCAGGATTGCAACACCATGAACATCTAAGTGAGCAACCTTTAAAAAAAACCAGTGTTCGTATACCTGGTCCATCATGAATTGCATATCTTTGAATATCGTATATCCAACCTGATATTCCCTTTTCTGCATTAATTAACATCTCATAATATCCCCTTTATTAGATTATTTCTTCATGCCTTTTCATAACATTTTTTCTCCATCTTTATCATCGATATAAAGAGGTATTTGATTAATCTTTCATAATATTTCAAACTCATCATTATCACTTTTAAAGTAAGTCAACGTTCCCTAAGTTAATAATTTGGAAATTCACTTTCTAACTTATAAAATTTGTTTTTTTCTTAACCAAGACGTTCTTCAGTTCTTTCAATAATATCCATTTGGACTGTCTTTTCTAAGGTTACAAAATATGCAGAATAACCAGCTACTCGTACTAGTAAATTTCTATATAAATCAGGTTGTTTTTGAGCATCAAGTAATGTCTTTTTTCCAACTACATTGAATTGCATTTGCATTCCGCCCATGGAAAAATAGTACTCAATTAACCACAGCAACCTTTGAAGACCTTGTTCACCTTTTAAATCTTCAGGAACTAACTTCAGATTGTAAAGAGACCCACAAGATAATAATTTTTGACGTAATTTAGCAACTGATTTCACTGCTGCTGTCGGACCTGCAATATCAGTTCCTCTCATAGGTGATTGTCCATCAGCAACTGGAGTAAAAGCTTTTCTCCCATCAGGAGTAGCTCCACAAAATCTCCCAAAGGGGGTATTACTTGAAACGGTTGTAGTTGATGTATGAAGAAAACCACCGATTGGTCCTTTACCATATCTAGAGTTTTTATGCTTGACTTGGTTTTCACAAATATAAGCCAATACATCTCGAGCTATTGAATCAACGTCATCATTATCATTCCCATATTTTGGTAAACCTAGACACATTTGTCTAATTTCCTCTCCTGATGGACTTGTTGTTTGATCAGAAAAATCTGTTTTTAGAGCATAAAGCAATTCATTCCCAGTTAATTTCTTTTTATTAAAAACTAATTCTTTGATTGCATAAAGTGAATTTGCAACATTTGCAACCCCAATCGTCTGTTGGCCCGTAAAATCATATTTTGCTCCACCCTTTTTCATGGGTACTCCTCGAATTAAGCAGGTTGTTGGACAGCCGAATGCAGCAGCTAGTGGTTCTTCAAGATAGCGGGCAAAAAGATCATCAACTAAATTTTCGATAGTCATTTCTACATCAATATAATAATCAACATTTTCAAGCCAGGTTTTCCATAATTCATCAAATGATTCAAACTCAGAAAGTGTTTTATTATTTGTATTTCGTTTGAGTTGATTTTTACTACGTGGATCAAAACCATTATTTAAAGTGAGTTCTAATATCTTGGTTAAATTTAACCAGGCACCACCCGTTCTACCACCCAATAAGCCTGCAGGTCCGGCTTCTGCACAACCAATAATGCAATAATCTGAAGCATCTTCAAGAGAATATCCACGATTGTTTAAAGCTGTGATATATGCATCATCGTTAAATACAGCAGGATAGCCAGTTCCTAAGCGAATTACTTCGCATACCTTCATTTTATATTTTTCCGGAGAGCGAGGGTGAATTCGAGCAGTTAATGAGGGTTGAGTGAGACGGGTATTGGCTGTAGCTTCTAAGGCAATATAAGTTAAATCGTTAGTAATATCCTCACCAGTTATCGGGTCTATACCTCCAATAGTCAAATTTTGAAACATTGGTGAACCTCTAAAGAAGTCAGTATCACCCCAGCTTTTAATTCGATTAACTGTGTAGAGCATTATGTAGAAATTTTCAGTTAATTCTAAAGCTTTTTCTTTGTTTAATAATCCAGCTTCAATATCCCTTTTATAATGGTTCCAGAAAATACGATCAAAACGACCAACAGATATACCCTGAGCGTTATCTTCAATTTGTAAAACAAGTTGAATAAAAAAGGTAAATTGTAAGGCTTCGTGGAAAGATTTTGCTGGATTTGCAGGAACATTCCGACATATTTCAGCCATATCGAGAAGCTCTTTTTTTCGAACTTCATTCTCTTCTTTAAAAGCCATTTCTTCACATAATTTTGCATATCTTTCTGCAAAATGAATAACTGCTCTACATGCTATTGATACTGACTCGTAAAATTCTCTTTTTTCATAATAACTTGGATCAGTGATATTGAGCTTTTTCAATTGTATTTCACAAATTTGGATAATTTCATTTAAACCATGGTCAATTAACCACTTATGGTCCGGGCTGAAATGACCATCACCTCCTTGCATATAATTCATTTCATTGACAACTCCAACTTCATCTTGAGCAACTCGTATCTCAGGATGAAGAAGAGCATATACCCGATCCATATGAGTTTTTCCTGTCCACCAATCAAATATTTCTTTTAATTCTTCAAGATACTCTTTTTCAATAATAAATGGATCTGCAGGTCGGTCTGGTGGGTAATATGGATCTTTTTCAAATATCTCTTTTCTAAGCCACCCAACTGCGAATTCAGGAAAAATAGGAGCCCACCTCGGTTTTTGCGCTTGATTACCAACTAATAATGAACCAGGAAAAACAGAAATCGTCATGTTTTTAAGTATCTTTTCTAATGCCATTGCTCGACGAATCATAATAGGAAATGCTTCAGTTTCTTTATAACTTTGGGTGATAAATCGTGCTCTTTCTATACATATTCCTGGCTTTGAATCTCTCACAAAATTAAGTAGTTGTAATATTCTTTCAGAATATTCAGGATTCACCTCTAACTGAAAATTTAATTCAATACTCATTTTATCCTCCTGTAAGCTATTATTTTAAATAATACATTTACAAGAATTTCTAATAATTAATTTAACATCGATCAAGATTTTCTTATCTTTAATCGCATGTTTGTCATTTATTAACTGCAAACAATACTCTGCAGCATAACGACCAATTTTTTGTGTAGGAATATGAACAGTAGTTAATGGTGGGTTTAATAATTTGGCTAAAGAAATATCGTCAAATCCAACAATGCTTTTATTTAAAGGAACATCAATGCCAAAGTTGTTAAAAGCTCGTAACAGCCACGCAGCAATGTAATCTGTAGCAGTACAAATAGCAGTTGAATCACCAATATTATTGATAACAATTTTTTGTTCGGTTTCATGAACTAAACCATCTCGTGTAATTCGAGACCAATTAGGCACATAAACTTCTTTGTATTCTTTGATCACCAAATTTTCTATAGCTTTTTCACAAGCAATTCTTCTTCTTTTGAAAGAAGGATGCTCAAATTCACCCGATAAACCAGATACAAAAACAAATTTGCGATGTCCAAGATCATATAAATATCGAACTGCCTTAACAATTCCTTTTCCATCATCGGTATCGATGGTAATAAATTCATCATCTAATTCTCTTGTTGGAAATACAGAAATAATAGGACCATTAAATCTACGAAGAATTTCCAATAATTCATCATCAATATAATCTAAGGTAATAACCCCTCTAGCTAAATTATGCAAAACTATATTTTCATCATTTTCTGATCGTAAAAGACATCTTGAATCTAGATGAATTCTTTGTAATCCATTGTCACTTAATACCTTATTTATTTCATCTACAATGCTCCAAAAAAAAGGTTCATGAGATAGTCTTGCCATTCCTCTTGAAAATAATATTCCTACATAAGGAAAATGAAGGCCTGATCGAAGATATTTACCTGCTAAATTTGGAACATAACATAATGATTGTGCAGTTTCCCATACTTTTTGTTGGGTTTTTAAGGAGATCTCATTGACTCTAGTATTATTTAATACTCTTGAAACCGTAGTTATTGATACACCAGCTAATTTTGCAACCTCTTTAATACCGATTCTTTTTTTCTTCTCTTCTTTTTCAGCCATTTTAATATAGGTTTCCTTGCCTTAATTTTCACAATCGTTTTATTAAAACGTTTGTGAATATTTTAAATATATTTTTTTTTAGTGTCAAGTATTCGAATTGAATTGTCATTTAAGTTTTAAAAGTGCACTAAATTGTCTTCGATATGTCTTTAAAATATCAAATTTCTCATCGTCGACTGATGGAGACGGTGGGCAACTCGTAGGTTGAGTTGTCCAAGCGATGGGGATAATTCTCTTTTTAATTATCCCCACTAGCATCAGGATAAACCAGGTCTTTCCATTGTTTAGACTTCTTCTCATAAGAAGGAAGTCGAAACCAAAATAAGTTATGGTGCCTGTCACCAAAGTTACGTCCAGCTTATAGAAATATTTGGAATGTTAAGGCCTGAAGAAAATACACTTCTTGGTATTTTTTCTGCCCATTCATCACTTTCAAAGCTTTGATCCTGAGACATTAAAGTATCTACCTACTACATTTTTGAGGTATAGATATAAACACCTGCAGCATCAAAAGATTGTGTTTCCTCATCGTGGAACTGATGTCTAGTCTTTGATTTGTAATCCCCGTAGTATTCACCACATCCACCAGG
>JAAYUT010000257.1 GCA_012517485.1 Candidatus Atribacter fermentans | reverse complement strand
TTTATTCTTTTTCTCAAGAGCCAATAACATTAACTGTAGTGTGGCATGCGGGAACCTGTGCGGAAGCCTTATTAAATATTGCAAAGGATTATGAGGCTGTTGCTGGAGTTAAAGTTGTAGGTGCTCTAGTTCCATATGGTCCTGAATGGCATGATAAAATTGCTTCAGAATTTGCAGCAAAAGGAAGCGGTTTTGACCTTGCTGCCTGGGATAGTCAATCTGTGTCAGAGTTTGCCGGTGCAGGGCATTGTGTCTTATTGAATCCTTATCTCGAGAAATCAGATAAATTAAAGTTTGAGAATTTCCAACCTGCAGCACTTAAGAGATATGGTGAATATCCGGATGGGAGTGGGAATCAATACGCCTTACCGGTAAACCAGGATTGTTTAGGACTAATTTACCGAAGAGACCTTTTTGAAGATCCTAAAGAGAAGGAAGCTTTTAAAGCTAAATATGGATATGATTTGATTGTTCCTCAGACTTACAAGCAAATGAGAGATATTGCAGAATTCTTTAACCGACCTAATGAAGGTCTCTATGGATTAGCCATGTATGGAGGAAGACAATACGATTATTGTACCAGTATGTCCAATTGTTTTGTTTGGAGCTTCGGTGGTGCACTTTGGAATCCGAAAACCAATGAGATAAAAGGATATCTTGATAGTCCAGCATCAATTGAAGGAGTTCAGTTTTTTGTTGACCTCTTCAAATTTTGTCCACCAGGATCAGAAACCTGGGGATTCGATGAAGTCAATGTTGCAATGTTAGAAGGAAAAGTAGCCATGGCAATGCAATGGTTTTACTTTTTTGGTTCAATGCTGGATCCTAAAGTGTCAAAGATCGTCGATAAAGTTGGTTTTGCTATTCTTCCTGGGGAAGAAGGAAAAGATGGGAAATTCCGAAGAGTGTTTAGCATGGGTGGCCAAGGACTAGGCATTAATAAATATTCAAAATATGTTGAAGAGTCTTGGAAGTTTTTAGAATGGTACATGCAAAAAGAACAACAGATGAGATATGCTAAGGTTTGCCAAACTGGAAATAAACAAGTATTAGAGGATCCAGAATGGTTAAAGCTGAATCCCTATAATGTCCTGTTTAAGGACGCTATGAATTATATTAATGACTACTGGCATATTCCTGAATATGCCATATTGCTCGACATTATGCAGGAAGAAGTGAACAATGCCATTACTGGCAAAAAGACTGTTGATCAAGCCCTGAAAGATTGTGCAGAGAGACAAGAAAGGGAGCTGGAAAGAGCTGGGTATGAAATCACTCGTACTGAGAATATCCCTGATCTTCCTTACGAATTAGCTTACGGTGAACCATATGACGCTCCTTTGGAAAAATACTTTAACTATTAAGAAATAGGTATCAAAACAAGTACGAGGCTGGAATTTCAGCCTCGTACTTGTTGCTTGAAGAGGGTGATAAAGAATGGTTCAAAATTATGAAAGTATTATTGAAAAACAGAGCAAAACCACCACAGTGATAAGGACCATCATATTGGTATTGTTTTTAACTTTTACCATTTTTCCTCTTCTTTGGATATTTTTAACATCTTTGAAAGGTCGATTGGATATTTTTGCTCTGCCACCCCGTTTTATTTTTACTCCAACATTTGAAAATTATCGAGGACTTTTTGTAAAAACTTTTTTAGAGGGTGGAGTTGGTCAAACTGATTTTGGGTTAGTTTTATCAAACAGTATAATTCAAGCAGGTTTAGGAACTTTTTTTGCTGTAGTTTTAGGAGTTATGGCAGGTTATGCTTGTTCTCGATTCAATTTTTTTGGGAAAAATGACTACCTCTTTTTCACACTTTCTACTCGGATGCTTCCTCCGGTTGCGGTTATTATTCCCATTTATATTATGTTTTCACGTCTTGGATTAAGTGATACCAGACCAGGTATGATATTGATCTACACTATGTCAAATTTGGGTTTAGCTATCTGGATCATGAAGGGTTTTTTTGACTCGCTTCCTAAACAGTATGAAGAAGCGGGTTTTGTTGATGGTTATACCCGGTGGCAGATCTTTTGGAAAATTCTTATCCCCTCGGTTAAAGGAGGTATTGCTGCGACCCTTGGTTTTTGTTTTATTTTTGCATGGAATGAATTTACTTTCGCTACAATATTGACGACTCGCTTTGCAAAAACTCTTCCTCCTCGTATTACAACAGCCTTAGGAGCAGCTGGTTTAGAATGGGGGCAAGTAGCCGCTGCCGGTTTTATTGTCGTCATCCCGGTATTGGCACTATTCATTTTAATTCGGAATTACCTGTTAATGGGGATGACTTTTGGAGTATTGGGTCGGAGATAAAAATGCTAAAAGGATTTACGGCTTTATTGATTGTGATTTTTATTTTTGGATGCTATATAGGTTTAAGCTGGGGGGGAAGTCAACAAGAAGATCCGTTTTTTGAAAATTTCGAGAAAGAATTAGAGAATGGAAAAAACTTATCAGGGATACCAGTATACTTTGGGAATACTCAAAGGATAGGATCACTAAAGTTTACAAAAATTGATGGAAAAAGTGTTGAGTATCTTTATTATAAAGACACTTTAATTGCCTTTGGACAAGGAGAATTTTTATCAACTTCCTTGGTTTCTTCTCAAGAACTCATGAAGAGAACTTTAAAACAACGTTATGGTGATAGTGCTCAATTATTAGAACAGCGTCTGATTATGATTAATCCTTTAAAGTATATTATCCAAGGGTCATATAATTATCAGGGGAAAATCATTGATGATTTAATTTATCAGTGCCATTCTGGTATTTTCACTTTAAGAAAATTTTTCGAACCTGAAACTGAAGGAAGCAAAATAGCAAACCCAAAGTTTTCTTCATTAGAATACTGGCAAACCTCGCATCCATTGCCAGTTTATCAGTTTTATTTAAGTGATTTTTCTACCTGTCTTGTAATGCTTGCAAATTATTGGAAAACCATGGGTTGGATAAAAACTCAACTTCACCCAGACAATGAGCGATATTTTATTGTGAATCTTCACCTTATGATACAGGATGTTGAAATGCTTCGAAGAAAGTGTCAATGTGATGATGATCCAAAAAGTATAGGCGAAATAATTAAATCTTTTTTGAGAGCACGTGGATCAGATGTCAATATCGAAATTTGGGAGTCGAATTCTCAAGAACAGATAACATTTAATCAATTTAAAGAACTTTTTCGACGAATCGACCAACCATGTTTAATGGAGCTTTCCTCAAATGGAAAAAATGGAGTTTATGCCGTTTTAAAAGGATATGCCCAAATTCCTCAGGGTGAATTCCTCGAATGTGTTTTCCCCACGCCTTACTTGGGAGAAAAAACCTACCAGCGTTATTTTTTTAGATGGGATGAAGTTGGTAAAAGTTTGAAAATCTATTATATTATGAATCCTTCTGGGAGTGAGGATGTATGAACGAAAAAAATCGTGACCAATATATCATGAAACGACATTATGGAATTTCAGATCAAACATTTAAACTCCTTTTTATTTTACCAAGTTTGTTTATTTTACTTTTTTTAATAGGATATCCCTTTGCGACCCTTATCCGTTCAAGTTTTTACAGTTTTTCAGTCTTAAGAACCGCAACTGCCCCCAAATTCGTTGGAGTAAAAAATTATACTTTTATACTAAAAGATGCATTTACCTGGGGACGTTTTTTATTTACTGGAAAGTTTGTTATTATAAATGTTGCTGTGCAGTTCCTCCTCGGGGTAGGGATTGCTTATCTCCTTCAAAAGAACTTTAAAGGAAGGGGTGCTATTCTCACAATAATCCTCATGCCTATGATGCTTTGTCCCGTCGTTGTTGGATTATTTTGGAAATATATGTTAAATACCGATTGGGGAATCGTTAATTATATATTACAATTGTTTGGCCTCCAGAAAGTTGAATGGCTTGCAAAAGAAGCAGTGAGTGTATACAGTGTCATTTTAGTTGATACATGGATGTGGACTCCGTTTATGATTCTTTTGGCTTTAGCTGCTTTTACTGCAATTCCAAGATATTTATATGAAGCCGCTGAAATAGATCGAGCATCTTCATGGTTTAAATTCTGGAATATCACCATTCCGCTTTCGGCTCCGGTTCTTATCATTGCGCTCTTGTTCCGTTTGATTGATTCTTTAAAAATGTTTGATTTGGTTTATACTCTCACAGGGGGAGGACCAGGCAGCGCAACCCAAACTCTATCCTTCGATTTATATAAACGAGCGTTTCAATATTTTTATACTGGTGAAGCATCAGCTTATGGAATCATATTGTTGATGGTGATTATTAGTTTGAGCTTGGTTTTTATTCGTTACCTGAATCGTTTAGCTGCTCAAAATTCAGGAAGGTAGGTGGGTTTTTTGTCGGAGATTAAAGTACAGAACCTCAAAAAATATTATGAAAACGTCAAAGCTGTTGATGGGATCGACCTTGAAATAAAAAATGGCGAAATGGTTGTTTTATTAGGACCATCAGGATGCGGAAAAACCACTACCCTGCGTTGTATAGCTGGTTTAGAAGTACCAACTGAAGGAAATATTTTTTTTGATGATAAGGAAGTAACTCATTTAACACCAAGCGATCGAAACGTTGGAATGGTATTCCAGTTTTATGCTCTTTATCCGCATTTACGAGTCCGCGATAACATTACCTTTCCATTGCGAGCCCAAAGAGTACCTCGAAGTCAAATTGAAGAGAAGCTCAAACAAGTCGTCTCAATTTTTCAATTAGAAAATTTATTAAAAAGAAAAGCTCGTGATCTCCCTCCTGGCGATCAACAAAGAGTCGCTTTAGCTCGAGCTATCGTCCGAGACCCAAAAGTGTTGTTACTTGATGAACCGTTAAGTGCTCTTGATGAAAAATTCCGAGAGGAAATGCGCAGCGAATTGGGAAGTCTTCAAAAAAGAATTGGAATAACTACCATTTATGTGACCCATGATCAAAGAGAAGCGATGGCCTTAGGAGATGTGATTGTAGTTATGAAAGAAGGAGAGATTATTCAAAAAGGATCCCCGGAAGAATTGTATGAACATCCAAATTCAGTTTTTGTTGGACATTTTTTAGGAACACCTGGTATGAATTTTGTCAATGGTCAATATACAAATGGAAAAATTTTAATAGATGGTACAGATTTAATTCTTCCAATTGAAAATCAAAGCTTAAAGGAAAAACTCCGTCTTTTTCAAGAAAAACTATTGATTATTGGAATCCGTCCTGAATATATTGAAATACAGCAAGATGGTAATAAAGAGGGAACTCTTCCTCTTAAAGTTATAGCTATAGAACCGGCGGGTCGATTTCGATTGGTTGATTTCCTTTTAGGTGAAAAAATTATCCGGTCTCGAATTAATTGGAGTTTTTCTATTCGAGAAGATCAAATAATTCAATTAAAGTTTCGAGAAGATAAAATTTGTATATTCGATCGACATACCGAAGAAGCCCTTATCAGCTAAATGGGAAGTGATAGAATATGCTTGAACTTAAGGGAATAACTAAAATTTTTGGGGATATTATTGCAATTCAAGATTTGAATTTAACAATACAAGATGGAGAGTTTTTTATCCTATTAGGTCCAACAGGTGCAGGTAAAACAACAACTTTGAGAGTTACTGTCGGGCTTGAAAAACCAGAAAATGGTAAAGTTTATTTCCAGGGTGAAGATATCAGTAATCTTCCTCCCGCCGTGAGGAATTTTGCTTTTATGTTTGAATCCCATAATCTTTATCCTGTATTAAATGTTTATGATAACCTCGCTTTTCCACTTCGATCACCAATGAATAGGTTGCCAGAAAAGGAAATCCAAGAAAGAATAAATAAAGTTGCTCACGATCTCCATATTACTCATTTATTAAAGAGAAAAGTCAGTGCTCTCAGTGGAGGTGAACAACAACGAGTAGCTTTAGGACGGACTCTAGTGAGAAAACCCAATATTTATATCTTGGATGAACCAATCAGTAGTTTAGATTATAAATTGAGGGAGGAGCTTCAGACCGAATTTAAAAGAATTCATGAAGAATATGGTATTACTATTTTTTCAGCAACTCACGATAACATATCAGCAATGGCAATGGCAACTCGAATCGGAATAATTCATGAAGGAAAAATTCTTCAAATAGGAGATCCACGGGAAATATATACCAATCCATTATCTATGACAGTTGCGAATATTATAGGAGCACCCTCAATGAGTTTTCTCCCATGCCGAATAAAAAAAGAAAATCAACTTGTTCTGAACTTTCCGGAGGAAACTCCTCTTTCAGTTGGTTTAGAAAGATTGAAAAAAATTAAATCAGTAATAAAAAATGAAGAAGAAATTTTTTATGCTGGGGTTTGGCCCGAGGATATCCAGATAGAGAAAGAAATAGAAACTACTGGTTTTATTGGTGCCGAAGTTGATACGGTTGAATACCACGGTGCTGAAAAATTTGTTAATATAAGTTACCATGATATTCATGTAAAAGCACTTATTTCTCCTGGAATGTCTTATAGACACAAAGACCGTATACTTTTTTCTTTACCGTCAGAGAAGATTTATTTTTTTGAACCTAAACAAGGCAAGAATATTGATAAGTTATTAACTCAGGAGGCTTAAGAAAACATGAACCAGTCAAGTGAAAGTATGGAACTGGTCCACTTAAAAAAGCAGAAAAGACGAAAATTTATTAATACTATTGAATTAACAGGAATGGGTATTATGTTATTTGGGGTAATACTCTTATTTCAACCATTTCATATAAAAATTTTCATGTGGGGTTTTCCGATACTATTGATCGGCTACACGGTCTATAGCATTTTTGGGCATATTCCAAGGTAAAAAAATTCTCTGGCTTATTAATTATTCAGAATATATTAAAAACAAAAATTATAAATTATTGCAGACCCTTTTATCGCTTAATAGCACTTGATGAGGATGAAAATACTTGCTCAGGAATCGTTGACTCCCTTTAGGAAAGGGGGTCAAGGGGGTTTGAATTTTTTCCTGCTTCGTCATTGCGAGGAACGTCCTATGCGACGTGGCAATCTCATTTACCTAGTCTGTCATTCTCAGGAGCATAATTGACGACGTGAGAAACCCATCCTATAAGATATTTTAAAGAAAGAATCTAAAAAGGTAAGATCCTCATGCCCTCACAAAACGAAGGCTCAGGATGAAGGGTGTGGTGTTAGATGAAATTCTCTACGCGGGAAAGAACCGCTCAGATGATGGGGACTACATAAAACGATGTTATATTTACTGAATAGAGGGATGAGAATCATTCGACGTGTTTTAATGATAAAAAGGAGTGAATTATATGTCACTATTTTTAGCATCTGACCATTTTGGATATCCTTTAAAAAAAGTTATAGCTGACTATCTGCTCGAGAAAGGAGTTGAATTTGAGGATTTCGGTGTAAATTCTGAAGAAGAAGTTGTGGATTATCCTGATGTTGCTTTAAAGG
>JAAYUT010000256.1 GCA_012517485.1 Candidatus Atribacter fermentans | reverse complement strand
TTTCATTCTTTCGATGTTTGAGGGTTAAACCAAAAAACACCCCCCGTGCATACGGATCAGCATGAGGTGTTCTTTCGCCAGTTAGATAGGGTAAAAAGATAAGACCTTCGCCACCCGGTTCAACCTGACTCGCTTCTTCGGTTAAAATTTCATAGGCATCTTTATCAAGTAATGCTGCCAGGTTCTTTTCCTCCATTCCAAGGACGTCACGAAGCCAACGGAAAGATCCACCAGCTGCCAGCATAACACCCATAACATGCCATTTACCCGGAACTGCATGACAAAAGGTGTGAACACGACCTTTCATATCAATTTTCACTTCATCACTAAAAGCGAAAACGACTCCCGAAGTGCCAATACTCGCCGATACTAAGCCTGACTTGACAATTCCAGTTCCTATAGCACCGGCTGCATTATCCCCTCCTCCGGCCACAACCATAACATGGTCGTTCATTCCAAATAACTGAGCGATCTCTTTTTTTAAATAACCAGTTACTTCAGGAGATTCATAACAATCTGGAAACCAATTTCGGTTGAGCTTGAGGTCAGAAATAATTTCATCTGACCACTGTCGACGAGGAACATCAAATAAAGAAGTACCTGATGCGTCAGAAACATCGGTTGCGAATTCTCCAGTTAAACAAAATCGTATATAGTCCTTGGGAAGCAAAATTTTATCAATAAGCTTATAATGATCTGGTTCATTATTTTTTAACCAATAAATTTTTGGCGCAGTAAAACCAGCTAAAACTGGATTTCCATTGATCCGCATCATTTTTTCTCGACCAACGATTTGAGTAATTTCCTCACATTCCTGAGCGGTTCTTTGGTCACACCACAATATAGCGGGACGGATGACCTCCCCTTTGTTATTAAGGAACACTGACCCATGCATCTGTCCGGTTAAACCAATACCAACAATAGTCTTTCGATCAATGGAAACTGAATCAAGGGTCTTTTTGATAGCTTGTTGAGTTCCCTGCCACCAATCTGACGGATCTTGCTCTGCCCAGTTGGGACGCGGGGTATAGAGAGGATATTCTACAACACCCTTCGCAATAAGTTCACCATTTTCATCAATTAAGATTGCTTTACATCCGGTTGTCCCGACATCTATTCCTAAAAAATAATTCACTGATCAAAGCCCTCCTTTTCTATTTATACGATTAATCCCAAAGGTTCTTCAATGAGATTTTTTAAGTATTGCATAAATTGGGCTGCAACCGCCCCATCTACGATCCGGTGGTCTCCAGATAAAGTTAAGTTCATCAAAGAAGCTACAACAATATTCTCTCCATTAAAATAGGGACGTTTTTTAATTGCACCACAAGCCAAAATGGCTGATTCTGGTGCATTTATAATAGCATTGAAAGCATCAACACCATACATACCCAAATTTGATATTGTAAAAGTCCCCCCAGTTATTTCTTCAGGAAGCAATTTTGATTCACGAGCTCTTTTTGATAAATCATTCGTTTCAATTACAATTTGTGATAACCCTTTCAGGTTGGCATTTTTAACAACCGGAACGATCAAGCCCTCATCTAAGGCAACAGCGACTCCAATATGAATGGCTTGATTCATCTGAATTCCATTATCGAGGAAGTAAGCATTGATGATTGGAAACTTCTCTAAACTCTGAGCGACAATTTTTATTAAAATGTCGTTATAGGAAATTCGAAGACCGGTGGTTTTTTCAATAAGAGGTAACATTCTTCCTCGCAATTTCACCAATTCATCAGCTACAACCTCCATTTGCAAGTAAAAATGAGGTTTCTTTTGCATGCTGCTGGACATTCTTTCTGCAATAATTTTCCTCATACGGGTAAGAGGAATAACTTCTTTGGGCAATTCTTCACGGGGTGTCATCGTTTCTTTTGCTGCAACGACCGGCTCAGTTTTTGGTTTTTCTTCTTTTTGTGGCGTAATGACCTGCTTTTGTTGATATGCTCTTTCAATATCTTCTTTAACGATTCTGCCCCCAGGCCCTGTTCCTTGAATTTTTGAGAGGTCAAGACCGTATTCAATGGCTAATCGTCGAGCAAGTGGTGAAGCTTTGATCCGTTCTCCTCCAACTTCTAAATCTGGAGTACTTTTGTTTTCTTCTATTTGGGTTGAATCCTGTTTTTCTTCCATTTTCTGTGGAGTCAGAACAGCTTCTTCATTTTCTTCAATAACTTCTCCTGGTTTGCCAATATAAGCCACCGTTTGAGTAATTGGAATGGTTTCTCCTTCTTTTGCTACAATCTTTAAAACGACACCATTTGCTGTAGATTCAACCTCCATATTCACTTTATCGGTTGCAACCTCAAATAGAGCATCACCCTTTTCAACCTGATCCCCTTCTTTAACCAGCCATTTGTTAATAACTCCTTCTTCCATAGTTAATCCCAATTTGGGCATAATTATTTTTTCCACCATTGGTGATCTCTCCTTTTCATTGTAAAAAAGATTATTTTATAATGAATAGAAAACAAAATAAAAAAATACTTTAGTCTACTTTCTAATGATTATAATCTCTTGTCACCTTAATCGTAATGAGAAAACGGGTATTTAACCGAGAATCTCTGAGTAACGAACTTCCTTTAGTGGTATTTTCTTATTTCATCTTGATATTGATATTTTTACTAAATTATCGCACTTGTTCCATAATCTGTTTGATGTTCGCTTTTACCGGGCCATTTTTATCCAATAGAACTGTCCAATTTTCACCCGATCGTACCGGCAATTCCCTTTCACCATCAAGTGCAATTATCCCCTCAGTATGATTAATTGGTAGTGATTGATTTTCCTGAAGGTATCCCCACTCGCCTATTCCAATTTTTTGTACTAAACCAGGAGCTATAGCTACGCTAACCATTCGACCGCTGCGACTAGGGAAAACATATCCTCCATAATGATCCTGAGATGAAATTTTTATAACACGATCAACGATAGCGCTTAAACCTGTTTTCATTGAATCAGTTTGAGTGACTACAACGAATTTCACTAATGAAGAATCCCATACTGCACGTGCACCAATTTCCTTTTTATCTAATAAAACCACGTCCACCAAAGCGATACCTTTTTCAGCATTTTCTTGAAAAATTCGTAATACTTTTTTCCTTTCTAATACCTGGTCTTTTTTAACCCACCCATTTATAAAATATCCAAGAGCCATCCCGCAAATTGTCGGTTCAATGTTATCAGCAAAAACATTATTCGTTCCGGCTGAAATAGAAAAAAGTGGAATTTTACGACTATAGCGTGCTACTAATCGATTGGTTCCGTCACCACCCAAAACAACTAAAGCTGAAACCTTTGGGTCCTTAGCAATATACTGAGTAAAATGAGTCGTATCGGCTTCATCTCCAAAAATAGGTATTGGTGCTTTTTCAAACTGTATATTTTTTAGAGATTTTCCAATTTCATCAATAACTGTTTCAACCAGTTCATACGGATCAGGCATATAAACTAACTTGATTGGTACAGTCGTTATTTGTTCAAATCCCAAAAGAATACGAATGGTATAATTTATCTTTTCTCTATTTCCAAATACTGAGCCATGAGCAACTAATCTTCTTATATCTTTCCCAGCAGCCGGGTTAACAACTAAGCCTATCGTATTCAGTTCAGTGAACCTCCTGTCCTCCGGTTAAGTTAATTGCTTGACCGGTCATGTAGTCAGATTGCGAAGAAGCAAGAAAAACTGCCAAGTTTGCTACATCTTCAACTGTACAACCTCTGCCAAGAGGTACTTTTTCAACATAAATTTTTCGTACCTGTTCAGGAGGAACTCCAAGTTTTGCTGAATATTCTTTATCCAACAAATCCCACATTGGGGTTGAAAAGACATTACCAGGACAAATTGCATTAACATTGATGTGGAAAGGGGCAAGATCAGTAGCAACACTTTGAGTAAGTCCTATTACGCCAAATTTTGCTGAGCTATAAGCTGCCAGCCATAAACCACCTTTCTTCCCTGACTTGGAGCTAATATTGATAATTTTCCCACTTTTTTGTTCAACCATATATTTAGCTACTTCCTTGATACAGAGGAAAGTTCCTTTCAGATCAACATTGATAATCGCATCCCATGTTGATTCAGGAACATCAGTT
>JAAYUT010000255.1 GCA_012517485.1 Candidatus Atribacter fermentans | reverse complement strand
AATCAGCAGTTGTCAGCGGTCGATTACGCCTCCGTTTTATGGGTATAACCTTTCCCGGACGATTCCGCTTTGTCCATGAAACCGGAAAAGGATATCGTCACTATATTGAAACAACTCTCCTTGGCTTTCCCATTATGAAAGTGAACGAATTCTATATAGACGGTAAGGGTCGGTTGGAACTCCCCTTTGGAGTAAGTGAAGGCCCAGAAATCGATCAAGGGGGCAACCTCGGTATGTGGGCAGAATCGACTTTTTTCCCATCCGTTTGGTTAACTGACTCCCGAGTCCGTTGGGAACCTCTTGATCAGGACTCAGCGGTTCTAGTTGTTCCTTTTGGAGAACAAGAAGAACATTTCGTTGTACGGTTTGATCCTCAAACCGGTTTCTTAAAACTCATGGAAGCGATGCGATATAAAAACACCGGTGATAAGCAAAAGATTCTCTGGCTTACTGAAGCATTAAAATGGGGTTTGATCGATGAACATTTTCTCATGATAGAAGGAAGTGCCACCTGGCTTGATGAAGGAATACCATGGGCAGTTTTTACTGTCGATGACGTTGCCTACCAAGTCGATGTCAGTGAGTATATTAGAAATTATGGATTATAACCATTTGATAAGCAGTTTAATGATACGAAAAAAATTGATTTCATCCTGAGGCTTCGTTTTATGAAGCCTTGAGGATCTCATCTGACACCACACTCCGTCATCCTCACGCCCTCACCAAACGAGGGCTCAAGATGACGGAGTGTGAAAAAATTCAAATGCCCCCTGAATCCCTTTGCGAAAGAGGGAATTAATTTTTCCCTCGCCCCTCCGTACAAGAGGGTCAGGGTGAGGGGGAACTCTTATCATCCTCAACCACTGCCACAAAAGTGACATAAGGGTCTATCCTGAAAATCCATCTGCAGGCTTGTTCTTTAAAACCCTTAAAAGCTTTACTAACTATAAGAATGTAGAAAAAATGTACCCGTTTCATTACCTTTTTTTATAAGTCGTTGGTCCTTGTGACCAGTTGGTAAGATCTAACCACTCTTGAGGATAGCCCACTTGTTGAGCCATTTTTTTAGGTTCACTAAACATGCCATCGTCATAGCGGACGATGAGCTCATCGGCGAATTTCCACCATTCTTGAACTAAAAATTCGGCGTTTTGGGTTGAATAATTGGTAAGATATTCCCGAGCTAAATCCGGATTTGATTGATAAATATCAAGTGCTGTTTTTTGAACGACTGGTATAAGTTCCAACATTTTCAACTCATATTTGTCCTGCATGAGGGCAATATCAGCTCGCATGGCTTTATAATTCAAATTTGCCCAATTGGCAACGAAATTGAAAGCCCACCAGGCACTGTCTCGGCTAAATTGTTCAGTATCGACCTGAGAAAAGGATTGAGGAAGCGATTGAACTCCAGCAAAAAAGGGTATAAATAAAGTTTCAGATGGCTTATCCAAACCGACCCATAAAATCCCTCCGATAGGATCAGGAAGATCGGTCTTTCCTTGACAAATGGTGGTATAACCACAATAAAATACCGATATTGGTCTTTCCCAGGCTCCTTTTAATTCTCTATCCGGGTTTCCAACGTCACCCTGTCCATCATTCGGTCCATAGCAACGGTTGGGATTTCCGAAGGGTCCGGCTGCGATTCCTTTAGTCAGGTCAAACTCGGTTCCCTCATAATGATCCCGCATCAGCATCATGACATCTCTTACACTGAGTTTCTGATCGGGCTGAACAGAGAAAGGATAATCTCGAGTAAAACCATCCTCAACCCATGGGGAAAAGTCTTGGGATGGTGCAACCATAGAAAAAAGCCGCCATACCCGGCGCAATGAATAATAGGGATGATTATATTCGCCATTGCTGACGGTTCTCAACCAATCAAGTTGACCATCGGCAACTTTCCACCAGCCATGTTTTTCAGCTATTTCAAATAAATTGGATGAAAAAAGAACATCAGGATCATTTGGATCGATCTCTCGAATTCGAAACTCATTCGCAGCAACAAAGATTTCACCATCGGGTACTTTTTTGGCAACCCATAATCCACCGGTTTCATCTGGCGAAGGAGCCATTTCCATGACCCAGGCTTCTTTGGGATCAGCTACTGGCAAGGTTTCGCCAGTACCATAATACCCATATTCATCGATCAGTTTCCCCATCAATTCAACCGCTTCTCGAGCGGTTTTGCAACGTTCCAATGCAACTCGTGATAATTCCGAAGCATAAAATAATAGTTTTCCTGGTTTTGGATCAAGTTGCACTTTGGCTCCATCGGTGCATTCGCCAAACATGAGTTGATGTTCATTCATAATGCCGTATGAACCATCAAAGTAAGCATAGGTATGGGCAATTTGGGGAATATACCCTAAAGGAATCGATTGTGGAAACTCGGGAGTATTGTATTCTGGTCCTCGATCAATTGTATTTATCCGAGGATAAAAAAAACTGGCATATTGTGGAAATTCTCCGACTGCTGCTGCCGAACAATATACTGGCCGAAGTTCACCTTCTTGATGATCCATAGCTGGTACATAAATAATTCTCTGATCGATAAGATGGTTATCATCAGAATGAGCAACGATCATTGACCCATCTATGGTAGCTCCTGGAGTAACAATAAAGGTTGTACACGATAATGCGGTTGATTGAAAGAACAAGAACAGAAAAAAAGTGCAAAAGATTGATAGTAGCAATTGTTTTTCAAATCTTATCATTTTAGCTCTCCTTTTTGAAAAAATTTTAAATAAACTCCCTTCTTCTTTTTATCATATCTCAAAAATCTTTATATTTGGATGAAATTTTAAAATTTAAGAATAGAAAGAATTGCTTCAATCTGAAATTTTTTTCCTT
>JAAYUT010000254.1 GCA_012517485.1 Candidatus Atribacter fermentans | reverse complement strand
TGAATTGGTGGCAGAATTTAAAAAGAATTTAACCCGAGAAATTGATTTTTTATATGAATCTATTAATGCTATTAAGTTTAGAGAAAATTTCAAAGCACAAGAAGGCATATATATACCACAAGTTTTCACAAAGTATTCAACTCGGAAAGTTTTAGTCATGGAACTCATAGAAGGTGTTCGACTTACTCGTATTCATGATTGTCATATCCAAGGACTTGATTGCCAATTATTAGCTGAAAGAGGAGCATTGGCAGTATTAAAGATGATATTTGAAGATGGGTTCTTTCATGCTGATCCACATCCAGGAAATATTATGGTTAAAGAACCGGATGGGGAATTGGTATTTCTTGATTTTGGAATGGTAGGTGCTCTTGATAGTGAAACTCGTGAGAGTATGGTTAAAATATTATTAGCAGCTTTGGAGAAAGATGCTTCACGAGTAGTATCCTATATTGAAGAAGAGATTCTAACAGTTCCAATAAAATCAACAGTTGGGTTAAGACTTGACCTCAATGAAGTTTTAGAAAGATACATTACTGCTGATTTGAAAGAGATGAGTTTGAACAATTTAGTGACTGATTTTTTCTATATTATTCGTAAGTATAACCTTAAGTTTCCTGCACATTTTGTTTCAATTCTAAGGGCTTTAGTTGTTGCTGAAGGAACAGGAATGTTACTGAATCCTAATTTTACAATAACTCCATATTTGGAAAAAGTTTTAAGAAGGATATTTGCTCGTGCTATGGATTATGAGAATATCAGTAAAAAAGCTTTTCATTATTTATTTGATTGGAAAAAATTAATCGAGGAATTTCCAGATAAAAGTCATGAAATCCTTGCTAAACTTGCATCAGGTCGCTTTAATATAAAATTTGAAAATAAAGAATTAGAAGAAATAGGGAAAAAAATCGATTCGATAAGCAATCGAGTTTCTCTGAGTATTATTTTGGCCGCTTTTTTAATTGGATCTTCACTTATATATACAAATTACCAATATCTTAAATCATTAAGTATCCTTGGTATTCTGGGTTATATTATTGCCGCTTTTTTAGGGATTACTCTGATATTTGAAATGCTTCGGCATCGATAAACAGGTTGTTTCTATCCTGAAAATATCAAAATAAGTGAAAAGTGATGAAACAAAAAAAGTGATGAAACAAAAAGAGAAAAGCACACCCCCCTGAATCCCCCCTCAATGGGGGAATGAATTCAACAATTCCCCTCCGTGGAGGGGTGCCGTTTTACGGCGGGGAGGGTGCCTTTCGGTTTTCCTGGTTATCTTGAAAAAATGAGAAAGAAACCTAATAATTTTGCAGCAAAGCAATATAAAGACTGAAATGAAAGGAGGGGGTTGTCGATGAATATGAGTAAATTTACTATTATTCTTTTTCATTTGTTTTTGATATTGGCATTTTTTCCCTTTGGAAAAATAGTTTTTGCCGTAGATACCAATCAATTTATATTAAAAAGTCCATCCTTTACAGAAGGAAGCATAATTCCCAAAAAATTTACTTGTGATGGGGAGAACATATCCCCAGAATTAACCTGGGAAAACCTTCCGATGGGCACGGTAACACTCGTGCTTATCTGTGAAGACCCCGATGCTCCGGGTGGAATTTGGACTCACTGGGTTCTGTATAATATTCCTCCAAGGTTGTATTCAATTCCTGAAAACATGAATGATCAAGAAGAATTGATTATTCAAGAGAAGATTTTAGTTGGAAGAAATGATTTTAAAAAATTGGGGTATGG
>JAAYUT010000253.1 GCA_012517485.1 Candidatus Atribacter fermentans | reverse complement strand
TTCGATCGCTGAGTAATGAACAAAAACGTCCCCACCCTGATCAGACTCAATAAAACCATAACCTTTTGATGCGTTAAACCATTTCACTTTACCAGTTGCCATTTAAACTTAAACCTCCAAAAATTGAAACATGTATTAGCTTTTACAAGCTGTGCAAGGATAGTATCACCTAAAAACCAGATTGTCAATGGAAATTGATCGATTATTTCAATATTTTGTATTAAATTATAGAGTTTTTTTTGTATAAAATAATACTAGGATTAATCTGTTTCCTTCATCGACAAGTTAATCCGTTTTCTATCCAGGTCAACTCCAATAACTGTTACCATTACCTTTTGATGAACCTTCACCACCTCAGCAGGATTTTTAATATATTTCCGAGATAATTGACTAATATGAACTAAACCATCTTGATGAACGCCAATATCCACAAAAGCTCCAAAGGCAGTGATGTTAGTTATCACACCGGGAAGTTTCATTCCAACTTGAAGATCTTCGATCGAGTTGACCCCATGGGCAAACTGAAAGAACTCAAATTGCTGTCGTGGGTCCCGTCCTGGTTTAGAAAGCTCAGCAAGTATATCCTGTAAAGTTGGAAGCCCTACTCTATCATTTAGGTAGTGGTTAAGATCAATTTTCTCAGAGAGATCCTTTTTTCCAATCATCTCATTGATTGAAATCCCTAAATCATTCGCTATTTGTTCAACAATAGGATAACTCTCTGGGTGAACAGCGCTGGCATCGAGGGGATTTTCTCCATTTCGAATTCGCAAGAATCCTGCTGACTGTTCAAATGCCTTAGGACCTAAGCGAGGAACCTTTTTTAAATCTTCTCGCGAACGAAAAGGACCATTTTGGCTTCGGTAATCAACAATTGCTTGAGCTAATTGGGAGCCCAATCCAGATACGTAACTCAGCAGCTCCTTGCTGGCGGTATTCACTTCCACCCCGACACTATTCACACAACTCATTACCACATCATCTAAAGATTTTTTGAGTTCAGCTTGATCGACATCATGTTGGTATTGTCCCACACCAATTGATTTTGGATCAATTTTAACCAATTCAGCTAAGGGATCCATCAATCTTCTCCCAATTGATACGGCGCCTCTTACTGTCACATCTTGATTAGGGAATTCCTTTCGAGCAACCTCCGATGCAGAATAAACCGAGGCACCACTTTCGTTGACCATAATAATAGGAATTTTTGATAATTCTTCTAAGCTACGTAAAAAGGCTTCAGTTTCTCTCCCGGCTGTTCCATTTCCAATCGCAATACATTCAATATTAAATTCCTGACACCTCTTTAAAATTAATTTGCGAGCTGACTCTTTGTCTTCTTGAGGGGGATGTGGATAGATTGTATCGTGCTGCAATAAATTCCCTTGGCTATCAAGGCAAACCATCTTGCATCCGGTTCGAAATCCGGGATCAAAAGCCAATATTCTTTTTTGACCAAGTGGTGGAAATAATAATAACTGACGAAGATTTTCAGAAAAAACTTCAATAGCAACTCGGTCAGCCCTTTCTTTACTGATTAACCGGACATCATTTTCTAAGGATGGAGCCATCAGCCTTTTATAACAATCTTGACAGGCTTCTTTTACGATCAAAGCAGAAGAGTTGGTTCCTTTGACAAAAAAGGATTCCAAGATTGATAGAGCAATATCTTCCGGAGGTATAATCCGAAGAGATAAAATCATCTCTTTTTCACCTCGCCGAATTGCTAATAACCGATGGGATGGTATCGTTTTAATTGGTTCTTCCCAATTATAGTAATCTTGATATTTTACACCTTCGGTTTCTTTTCCTTTTATTACCCGGGAATGTATAATCCCTTGAGTCAGGAATAATTCTCGGAGGGCTTTCCGTGCTTCTTGATTTTCATTCATCCACTCCGCCATGATATCTTGAGCACCTTTCAATGCTTCTTCGACCGATGTTAAACCTTTTTCCTGGTCTAGGAAGCTTTGCGCTAAAACGGTGGGGTCTACTTCTTCCTGTTTGAAGAGGATTTCAGCTAAAGGTTCCAGGCCTTTTTCCCGGGCTATAGTCGCTCTCGTTCGTCGTTTTGGTCGAAAGGGTAAATAGAGATCTTCCAACTCGCTGAGAGTTTCTGCTGCTTCCATATTTTCGCGAATCTCGTCAGTTAATTGGCCTCTTTCTTCCATAGCACTGAAAATTGCTTCCCTTCTTTTTTCTAATAAAAGAAGGCGGTCCATTCGATTTCGTATTTCAGTTATTTCTACCTCGCTTAAGCTTCCAGTTACCTCCTTCCGATAACGAGCAATGAAAGGAATGGTAGCATCCTGGTTAAGAAGCTCAACAACTGCGCTGACTTGTTTTTCATCTATGTCTAAATCTGAGGCTATTTTCTTGATGTGATCGCCCAACTGTCTTTCCTCCTGGTTTTCAGTGAATTATCGAGTTTCATTTTAATCTCATTTTTGATTTATTTTGAAACGAACCTTTTCGAATATGGTGAATAGAAATAATATAATATCAAATAAAGTGGAGGAATAGAATTTATGACCCAAAAAAGATATTTTCCGCTATCGTTGATTTTTTTAACGATATTCCTTCTTATTCATTTCTCTTCAGCTTCTTCATTCGCTTCAAATCGAAATCGAAGATTTAACCCATCCACTCAAAGGATAGAAGCTAATATTATTGAGGTATTAGCGGCCGATGGTAATTTTACCATTTTATTGCAACTTATCGATAAAGCTGGCCTTTCCAATTTTTTGAAAGAAGCAAAGGATATAACTATTTTTGCTCCGAATAATGACGCTTTTAAAAATTTATCTAATAGAACTTTAGAGGCTCTCTTCAAAACTGAAAATCGTCCTATTCTCAATGCTATTCTCAGTTATCACATGGTTCCTTATCGAATCACCTGGCGCGATCTCCCCGGAAACAAGCTCACTTTGAAAACACTTTTAGAGGGATCAACTATGGTTTTAATGAAAAGTAAAGAAGATCCTCGTGTTTTATTGGCCATCAATAATGCTCCAGGATTAGGCGAAACAAATGCCGAATTTCTTCGTGATGCTTATGAATCAATTAACGGAAATATCTATACTATTGATTCTGTTCTTATCCCTTGGAAAGTTCGCTCGTCCCAGCTTAAATAAATTGAAAAATTTATTGTATACAATATATTCCTTTGTTGTGTTGGGAAAATTAACTGGATAGGCTCTCATGCCAGTTGGTTGAATAAGTTGAGGATAAAAATCTGAATTCGACATGTCATGGCATGCCACTTCATTGATAGATCCAAAAAATTACGTTCCTTTTTAAATATATTATTCGCTTTTAAATTTTTTTTACTTTATATTATTGAAAATTTAAAAATATGGTATAATGTGTTTTGTGCGGATACCGAGAAACTGATTTTTTGCAATTGCTTCCTTCGGGACAATCTCTAAAGTTATTATGGGAGGGGTAGAGATGCAAGAATCCTGTTGGATAGCAAAAATGCAAATAGGTTTGTTGATATCCGCACTTCTTTTTTACCAAATTTCCTGAAGAGATTCTTCCAAAGTCTTCAAATCAATTTCACCGGTAATGACTCTTTTAACTTTACCTTCGCGATCGATAAATATATTATGGGGGACTGCAATCACTCCGTAAAATTTTATCACCTGATTATCTTTGTCATGAAGAATTGGATAAATGATTTGATATTCATCAATAAACTTCACCAGATTCTCTCTGCTATCCATGCGTGGGGCAACTGCTAAAATTTGAAGTTCTTTTGATTCATGGTATTTGTGAAAGACTATATTTAAGGATGCACTTTCAGCTTGGCAGTGAGAACAGGTTGTCAAGAAAAAGGTTAATAGGATTGGCTTCCCGATTAATTTACTTAAAGTAATTTCTTGACCATCTAATGTCATGAGCGTAAAGTCATTGAGTTGAAAATCTTCTAACTGGGTTTGATCTTGAGACCAAACTGATGAAAAATTCACCAATGGAATGATAAAAAGTAAAACCAACCAAAGGAACTTGATTATCGTTTTCATCTTCAATACTCTCCTTTTTACATTTTAAGTAATATAACCATTTTACTAACATATCATTCCATTCAAGTGCTTTGATAAGAAATGTTCCATCTCTCGGTAAAAATCAAATCGATTTTCTTCGTTACGAAAACCATGACCTTCATTGTCTTTAATTATATATTTAACATCTACTCCTCTTTTGCGCAGAGCTTCAACAATTTGGTCTGATTCCGCTTTTTTAACTCGGGGATCATTCGCTCCCTGAGCAACTAATAAAGGAGCTTGAATTTTATCAGCATGGAAAACCGGTGATACTGATTGAAGCAAATCACGATCTTTCTCCGGATCACCAATCATTTCATAAAGCATTTGACGTCCCTGCTCCCAATAGGGTGGTATGGTTTCTAAAAGAGTAAAAATATTTGAAACACCCACATAATCGATTCCTGCTGCATACAAATCGGGTGTAAAAGCTAAACCAGCTAATACTGCATATCCACCATAAGAACCTCCGTAAATAGCAATCCGATTGGCATCAGCAATACCTTCTTGAATTAACCAATTGACTCCATCAGTTATATCATCCTGCATTTTTCTACCCCATTGCTTAAAACCGGCTTCCCAAAATTTTCTACCATACCCAGTAGAACCACGAAAATTAACTTGAAGAACTGCATACCCTCGATTGGCTAAAAATTGGACTTCCGGATTAAAACCCCAGGTATCTCTTGCCCAAGGACCACCATGTGGATTGACAACTACAGGTAAATGATTGGGATGATCAGTTCGCGGAAGGGTCAGATACCCATAAATGATCATACCATCTCTGGCAGTAAAGGTAATCGGTTCCATATCGGCTAAATATTCTTCATTTAACCAAGGACTCACATCAACTAATTTTTTAAATTCTCCATCGTTGAGATTGTAGAAATAATAAGCGCCCCGTGATTTATCACTCAACGTTTTAACCAGAATTTTATCTTCTTCTCGATTCATACTGGCAATTGAAACTTCATATCCAGGAAGTTTTCTTTCAAGAAATTGCTGAATTTCTTCTCGTTCTCGATCAAAAAAATGATAATGTAACTTATCCGTAATATAGGCTACACCAGTTATTTTTTTATTTTTATCAGATGTTAAAAGAATCGAAACATCCACTTCCGAATTTTCATATATCAGTTTTATCTCTTTCCCCAACTGTGGGTCATATTCATATATAGCTTGCTTATCCCGACCTAAATTAGATGAAACATAAAGTCTTTGATTATCATAGGTAAATTGAAGCGGAGCAATGGTATCGCGAAAATTGGTGGTGATTAAAGTCCGGAATGGTTGGTTTTCCTGGTCTCGATAGAGAAGACTGGTATTCACTCCATCGGTCGTCACTGCAACTCGAAGGCGACCTTCATGATCGGTCATCCAACCGGAAATATTTCCTGGATTTTCTGCAATGAGATTCATTTCTCCAGAATAAACATCAACTCGATAGGCATCAAAAAATTGTGGATTCCTTTTGTTAAGTCCAATAATTATTTCCCGCTCGTTATCTTTTAATTCATCTATTAATTCAGTACGAACTCCTTGAAAGGGCGTTAATTCCTTTAATTCGGTTCCGTCTATATTCACCGCATATAATTTAAAATCTTCATCCCCACCAGTATCTTTCAAATAGGCTATTCGAGAATTATTCGCCCAAAAATACCCAGCAATATCTCGTTCGGTAACCTGAGTTATTTGAACAACTGACCCATCAGCGATTCGCTCTACATAAATATTCAATCTATTTTTCCAGGGTTGAAGGTAAGATAAATATTTTCCGTCAGGAGAAAGTTTAAAAGCCGTTTTCTCTGGGTTTCGAAAGAAATTTTCCATTGGTAGGCATGGTACTTTGATATTATTTTTGATTTTTTTATTCATTATTTTGCAATCCTCCTCAGAAAAAAGAAAAGCTTTTAAAAAGCATAGATGGTTATTATAATTCAATATCTATTGTTCTTTCAACCTTCAGTTTCTATCCTGGAAATA
>JAAYUT010000252.1 GCA_012517485.1 Candidatus Atribacter fermentans | reverse complement strand
CAAATTTCAACTCATAGGGTTGATTTTTTCGAAGTCACTTTTTCTGCAATCTGGTTTGTGCCCACATCGCTTGAAATAACTTAATAACTTAGGTGACAGGCACCATGATACCCAGCTGGTCGAGGTTTCGCTCATGTTGCCCCAAATGGCGACCTTACCCCCTGCCCGGTATCTCTATTGACTACTCATAATTTAAAAATCTCCAATTTACGAGAAGGTTTGAAGAGCCCACTGTTTACTTGTATCAGACAAGATCGCCATCTTTTGGAAACTGAAGAATCTCCTTGCGCTCTTTCAGTTCATACCAAAGAGTTAACAAAATTAGCAAAAAAAGTTGGTGCGTACCAGAATTCCTGCTGGTAGATGATCCCATAACCCGGTTATCGGGCAAAACTAATTACCTCTACAGCTTTAATCGTTCATAGTGGCTTGATTTATCATGCCCGTGATTTTTCAGGGTAGACACTCATGCTGCTTTCGCAGCATCAAATGAGGATGAAAATACCTATCTCAATCAGTCATTCTGAGGAGCGTCTTATGCGACGTGAGAATCTAATCCTTTAAAGTTTTTATAAAAAAGAATCGAAAAGATGAGATCCTCACGCCCTCGAAAAGCGAGGGATCAGGATGACCGATGAAAGGCACACCCCCCTAACCCCCCTCAATGGGGGAATTCATTTGATGGTATTTTCAGGATAGACCCTCATGCTGCTTTCGCAGCACCAGATGAGGATGAAAATAGTCCCCCTCACCTATACCTCTCCCACCAGGGGAGAGGAAAAAATTTAAGAAGGTGATAACGGGAGTAGCGGTTCACGGTTCACGGTATTTACAAGATAGAAAATATCAGCTTGTGAAACATCCCTAAATATCAATAAAAATCCTCTTCTGAAATATCAGCTATCTTCATAAAATATTTTTGTAAACCAATTTTCAAAGGTCGACTCCCATGAACTGGAATTGATAAATGAATTTTACACCCCTTTTTCCCAAAAATATGATGGCTCCCCTTAATCCTGAGGAGCTCCCATCCCCTTTCTTCAAGCAATTGACAAAATTCTTTACCTGAGAGAGATTTCATATAGCAATTTCCATAATTTTCCCATCATTTATTTTGGCATCTTGATCAAACTGAGCTGACAAACACCCTTCTATTGCCTCATATAAATTCATAAGCAATTCTTCAAATGTTTCACCTTGGGTAGCACAACCAGGAATAGAAGGTACTTCAGCCCATAAACCACCCTCTTCGGCTTCATGTATAATTATTTTTATTTTCATTATCACTCTCTCCTTTCCTGATTAATTATCAATTATGTACCAAATAAAAACCTTTTCAGCCATCTGTGTGCAGTAAAACTTGCCTATTCCTAATATTCATGTTGGAAATCATAGCTTGCTATTTCTAAATCTCTTATCCCCCCAATTTTACCAATTTTGAATTGGTTTGACATTGAAAAAACTCATAATTTGTATTTTTATTTCTTATTCGATTATATCGGAGTACCGGAAACCTGGCTATTTCTAAATTGAATCCATAAATATGCATTCTTATGATCTTTAAGTCTTCTGTAGAGGTTTGATTTATCAAGCCTAAAATATGTTTTAAGTATAGACTCCCGTGCTCCCAAGTTGCAACAGATGAGGATGAAAATGCCTTCCCCCTCACCTCCACCTCTCCCACCAGGGGCGAGGAAAAAATTTAAGAAGGTGATAACGGGAGTAGCGGTTCACACTTCACACTTCACGGTTCACGGTATTTACAAGATAGACCTTCATGCCACTTTCGTGGCACCAGATGAGGATGAAAATATATACTTTGGAACCAATCTCGTCCTTTAGAAAATGGGGTCAGGGGGGATTTGACTTTAGGGTATTTTCTATATTATAGTAATACCAGATTTTATTTTATACTTATATTGAGGTAAGAATATGCCTAAGGTAATAGATAAATCTTTTCTTACTAAAAAATCTCAGATTACCGTACCCAAAAAGGTGAGAGATTTATTAAATCTGAAACCGGGGGACCAGGTTAATTTTGAAGTAGAAGGGAATGTGGTTAGAATCATTCCTATACTTTCTCGAATTGAAGATAATTTTGGCAAAGTAACTCCAAGAAAAAAACCGGAAAATTTCGTAGAAATTAGAAAAGATATGGAAGAAAAGATTGGGGAAGAGGTTGCTGGAGAATATTAAAAAATGCGATTTATAGATACCAATGTTTTTTTGCGTTACTATACTCGAGATGATGAAAAAAAAGCTGAAGAAGTTTTAAGGCTCCTTCAAAAAGTGGAAAAAAATGAGGAAAAAGTTATAACCAGCCCCTTAGTAATTTTTGAAGTTATATTTACTTTGGAAAAATATTATGAAGTTCCCAAGAAAGAAATACTCAACCTTCTT
>JAAYUT010000251.1 GCA_012517485.1 Candidatus Atribacter fermentans | reverse complement strand
TTCTTATTTTATTTTTAATAAAACCATCATGGGTTTTCATATGCGTGCTGTTGGTGGAAATAAAATGGCAGCGCGAGCATCAGGTATCAACGTTATGATAATTAAAGTCGCTGCTTTTGTTATTACTGGATTTTTCTGTGCATTAGCAGGAATCTTGAACCTTTCTTTCCTAGCCAACGTTCAGGGAACAGTTGGTTATGGGTTAGAGTTAGATGTTATTGCAGCAGTAATTATTGGTGGAACGAGTATGTCAGGAGGAGAAGGGACAATTTTAGGGACGACTATTGGAGTGCTTATTATGGGAGTTCTTCGGAACGGTCTTATATTGTTGGGAGTTTCTCCGTTCTGGCAAATTCTAATTATTGGCTTGGTCATTATTGGCGCAGTAGGTTTAGATACCTGGACTTCCAAACAGAAAATATCTTAAAAGGTTATCTAAAATAAACATGAGACAGTTGATACTGAAAAGGAGGAATAGTATTTGGAAGAATTAGTGATTTTTAAAAATATCACTAAAAAATATCCAGGTGTAGTTGCTCTTGATGATGTTAGTTTTTCAATACGAAAAGGTGAAATTCATGCTATTGTTGGAGAAAATGGAGCCGGAAAATCAACTTTAATGCATATCTTAGGTGGGGAGATTCAACCTGATGGTGGTGAGATTATATATAAAGGGAAACCGGTGGTTATTGCAGATCCTCACGCCGCACGTTTATTGGGAATAAGTATTGTTTATCAAGAATTAAAACTATGTCCTAATCTTACAGTAGTTGAAAATATTAATTTAGGAAGAGAAAAGAGAATCAATCGGAAGGAAATGTGCCAGGAATGTAGTTTGGTCTTACATTCTTTGGGTGCAAATATCAATCCTCGAATCTTGGTGAAAAATCTTTCAATTGCTGAACAACAGATGGTTGAAATCGCTAAGGCAATTAGCTTTCAATCAGAAGTACTCATCTTAGATGAGCCAAATTCAGCACTCACACTTAATGAAACAGAAAACCTTTTTCGCAATTTATTAAAATTGAAGACAAAGGGTGTTACTATTATTTTTATTTCACATAGGTTAGAGGAAGTTTTTAAAATTTCCGATCGGATTTCAGTTTTACGAGATGGTAAATATTTAGCAACATTTCCAACCAATGAGATAAACATTGATCAAATTGTTACTTTGATCGCAGGGAAAAAACTTGTGAATGAACTTTCTCAAAAAACCAATAAAAACATTGAGAAAAGTCGTTCAGTACTCGAGGTAAAAAATCTTAGTCGAGGAAAATTTTTTAAAAACATTTCATTTCAATTATTTGAAAAAGAAATATTGGGTATTTATGGTCTTCAAGGTTCTGGTAGAACTGAATTATTAGAAAGTATTTTTGGAACTGCTAAATTGGATCAGGGTGAGATTTTCATTTACGGGAAAAAGATTAATATCACCAGTCCAAAGCAAGCGATAAAGATTGGCTTAGCCATGGTTCCTGAAGATCGAAGAAAAACCGGTCTGTTTTCTAATATGGATGTAAAAGAAAATATCAATATGTCAAACCCGAAGGAAATTGCTCCAATAGGTATTATTAACAAAAAGAAAGTTTTTGAAATTGCAAAAAAGCTTGTTCAAAGCCTCAGCATCAAGGTGGGAAGCGTTTCTCAAATGGTAAAAAATTTGAGTGGTGGTAACCAACAAAAAGTTATTATATCGCGTTGGTTGGCTACCCAACCAAAAATATTTTTAGTGGATGAACTCACTCGTGGTATAGATGTGGGAGCAAAAGCTGAAATATATAGAATTTTACAACGATTGCGTGATGAAGGATTATCAATACTTTTGGTTTCTTCAGAATTACAAGAAGTATTGGCTGAATGTGATCGAATATTAGTGATGCGGAACGGGGCATTAGTAGCAAATTTATTTGGGGATCAATTGGATAAGGAAACAGTTTTGAAGTATGCATTAAAAGGATGAAATATTGACGGAATAAATCAAGGACTTAATCTTGGGGAGGAAAAACATGGAAAAATTTAAAATTGGTGTCGGATTATGGTGTGTAAGTTTTGCTGCTGATCGGTTCTTGGCTAGTGGGTATCGTCCATTGCATTCATTGGAAGAGCAAATAAAAATTGTTGCACGGATTCCAGGGGCAGAATCGATCGATCTTCATACTTCTGATTTGGAGGGCATAGCCATTAAGGATTTGGCGAAGATGGCCAAGGATAATGGTCTAATAATAAATGCGGTGAATGCCAATATTTTTGGAGACCCGATTTATAAATATGGTGCCTTTACAAATACTGAGGAAAAAATACGAAGACAAGCAATTGATCTTTCCAAAAAGAGCATTGATATAGCTCGAGAATTAGGTGCAAAAGTCTCATCTCTTTGGCCTGGCCAGGATGGTTTTGATTACTATTTTCAAAATAATTATTACTCCCAATGGGATAATACCATTTCTGCTTTGAAAGAAATTTGTGCTTATGCACCAGATATACGAATTGGATATGAGTATAAACCAAAAGAACCACGGATGTTTTCTTTAATAAATAATGCTGGGAAAGCAGTTTATCTTGCCAATGAAGTCAATGTTCCTAATTTTGGTCTTACACTCGATTATGGACATGCCCTTTTTGCTCATGAAAATGCTGCAGAATCGTTATGCTTAATAAATCGAGCTGGCAAGTTATTCAATGTTCACTTTAATGATGCTTATGGAACCTGGGATGACGATTTAATTGCTGGATCAGTAAATATCTGGAGTAATCTGGAATTTTTCTGGTACTTGAAGCAAACCGATTATCAGGGATACGTAACCCTCGATATGTTTCCATTCAGAGAAGATCCTTTTGAAGCTTGCAGTCTTGCAGTTAGAATGATTCAGAGCTTGGAGGAAATTGTTGACCAGCTCGATAGCCAGAAGATTCGAGAATACCAGCAAAAAAACGATGCTGTTGGTACATTGGAACTTTTAAGAAGAGTAGTTTTGGAAAGAAAATAAATCAGAGTTATTTAACTAAATATTCTAAAAAAAGAAAGGAGGAAAATAGTTTTTTTATAATCATACTAAAAACCTTAATAAATGGAGGGGCACCATGAAAAAACGAACATTAATAGTAATTTTAGCCATATTCGTTACAACT
>JAAYUT010000250.1 GCA_012517485.1 Candidatus Atribacter fermentans | reverse complement strand
TTGGTAATCGATAATTTCATGAACTTCGAAACTTCCATCAGGCAGCATCTGATGGTGAATGGTTGCCGATGGGATTGAATAAAGAGAGTTAAAATACCATTTGAAGTAGGGATTGCCTGCGATGGTTTGGATGAGAATGAATAATATAATTAAAACCACAAAACCAATGATCCATTTTACGACGCCTCGTTTTTTGCCGGTGCTGGTTAACACTTTTCTAACCTCGCTTTCGAGGATTTCAATTGATCCATTCTTGTTATAAAAAGAAATTAAAGCTATGGTTGGCTCATAAAGATTGAGCTTTTTTAGGTTTTCAATTTGGAAATTTTTTGCTTAAAATATCAATTCTTTATAAAAGCCCTTTGAATTTGTAGATAAAGGTTTTAAGTGATTATATTGTAATGAAATCCTTGCTTGCATACAACAAAAATATTTACAGTTGCTGGGAAATGCAATCTTATGAATTCCCTCTTGAGGTGAGATACCGTTCGGCCATTCCTCTTTAGGAAGGGTGCCACTTACGGCGAGGAGGGTACCTTTTATCTTTTATCTTGAGACTTCATATTCCGAAACCTTGAGGATCTCATCTATTTTCTTAATTTCTTTTCTTTCCCCATCCCTGGTAGGAGAGCTTTTTTCTTTTTCCCTCGCCCCCCTCGTGGGAGAGCTAATTTTCTTTCTTTCCTCTCCCTTGGTGGGAGAGGATTAAGGTGAGGGGGATATTTGGAATTTCATCCAGGTTTATTGAAATATACGCAACTTGGTTTAGAATCCTTGTTCTCGTCTTCACCCCGACCTTCTCCCATCGAGGGAGAAGGAGCAAAAAGGTCAGAGTGAGAAAAAGGAAGAAGGAATTTTCTATTCGTCATTGCGAGACCTCGCTTTTTGAGGTCGTGGCAATCTCTTAATTAATTTTTCTATTAGAAGATCTGAAAAAGATAAGATTCTCACGTCGTCCAGTAAAAGACACTGGACTCCTCAGAATGACGGGGTGGGAGTTGAGATTCTCACTTTATCCCTCCATATGCTCGCTCATTCGCATACTTATTAACTAATATATTTTCATGAGCTTTAAATCGAATAACAATAAAAAAGACCAACATTTAAAATTAAATATTATGAGGGTAGACACACAGGTCTGCCCCTACTGAATTTTCTTTGAATTTTGAATTATTTCTATTCCGAAAAGACCAATATTGGAGAAATAAGAATAAACAAAAAAAGATAAAGGCACATCCCCCTGAATCCGCCTCAATGGGGGAGGTCAATCATCAAGGTTAGTTGAAATATACCTAACTTAGATTTGAATCCTGGTTCTCAACCTCATTCCAGATTTCCTACATAAAGAGAAAAGGAGCAAAATTTAATTCATTAATTTCATTTTATAAAAAATTTATTTAAATTCATTGACAAAACGTAGGATGTAGGATAAGCTACAATAAAATAATTTTTTAAATTATAAGGAATTGTTATGGTTTTTGAAAAAATAAAAAAACAAAATGTTTATGAAATAGCAATGTTGCAGATTAAGCAATATATAAAGGACAGTGAATTAAAACCTGGCGATAAACTCATGAGCGAGCAAGAGATTTCAAAATCTCTTGGGATTAGTAGGAACACCGTTAGGGAAGCACTTAAAACGATGCAAGGATTAGGGATTATTGATATTAGGCCAGGCGATGGAATGTTTTTGAGACCTTTTAACTTTGATGCAGTTCTTGATAACTTAAGTTATAGCTTAGTTATTGATAAAGCTGAGATCCAAGAATTACTTGATGCAAGAAAAGCTTTGGAATTGTATTTTATAAAAGATGCCATTCAAAAATCAAAGCCTGAAACCATCGAAAAGCTAAACAATATTGTCAAGGAAATGTATGAACGGGTATCTCGGGATGAGAAAATAGCCGATTTAGATGAAAAATTTCATATGACGTTATATGAAGGTGTGGGAAACAAAGTATTGTTGAAATTAATTTATGTATTTTGGAAAGTTATGAATTTAATAAGCGATCAGAGTATTGAGAAAGAAACAGATTTGCACGGGGATTATCTCAATCATAAGAAAATTGTTGAGTATTTTGCAGAAGGAAATGTCGAAAAAGCTCAAAATGCCATTAAAGAGCATTTCTTTAGTATTGAAAAAAGATTAAATAATAAATGAGGGAGGTGAATTTTTATAATATTCGGTTTTTTAAAAAAAGTATACTCATTTTCAGAGGAGGTTTAAAGATGAGAAAAAATATACTAATCATCGTTCTTTGTTTAGCTATGTTAGCAATGTTAACTCAAGTAACATCAGCACAAGATGATTTGTTTGCAAAGATTCTTCAAAAAGGTGAATTGGTTATAGGAACTGACATGACAGCGATTCCGATGCAATATCGTGATAATGATGGCAATCCAACCGGTTTCACTGTGGAACTGATGGAACTAATGGGTCAAAAATTGGGAGTAAAAATTACCTGGGTTGATTATCAATGGGAAAGCCTTATCCCCTCTCTTCTCTCAGGCAAAGTTGACATGTTAGCCGCGAACATGTCGATGACTCTTGAAAGAATGAAAACCATTCGCTTCTCAAATCCATACTTTTTAACCGGTATTGCTTGTGTTGCCAGGAAAGATTCCAAATTCGAATCTTGGGAAGAACTTGATTCTCCCGATGTAACCATTGGTACTACCATGGGTTCAGTGCATGCCCAATTTATCGAAAATAATATGAAAGCTAAAGTGTCTTTGTATGATAATCGGTCGGAATATCTCACTGAACTCAAGAATGGCCGAATTGATGCCGTTATGGATGACGAGATCATTTGTCTTGATATTGCTAAAACCGAACCCGATATTAAACTCCTTAATGGATTGGTTCGAGCCGATATTTATGGGTTAACCTTTAGACAAGGACCAGAAACAGATCGGTTAGTTGAATGGGTGAATAATTTCCTGGTTAACGTCAAGCTTATGGGAGATTATGGTCAGCTGTATGAAAAATATTTTGGAAAGAAATGGGAACCTTCTTGGATTGATTAGTCTTTTTATAGGGAGCAAATTCAATTGCTCCCTATATTTTTTTCAATTCAAGAGAAGGGGCATTTTAAAATATGAAGAAAAAAATCGTCGAGATCAAAAACCTCAATAAATGGTTTGGAAAACATCATGTTTTAAAGAATGTCAACCTTGATGTCTACGAAGGTGACGTCTTGGTTATTTGTGGACCAAGTGGAGCAGGAAAAAGCACTTTGCTTCGCTGTGTAAACCTGTTAGAAAACTTTCAAGAAGGCGAAATATTAGTTTTTGACAAAAATATTAAGGAGAATCGAGCCAATCTTCGATTCATAAGAAAATCAACCGGGATGGTTTTTCAGCATTTTAATTTGTTTCCTCATCTAACTGTCCTAGAAAACACCTATATGGCACCAGTTAATGTAAAAAATGTTCCCAAAGAGAAAGCCATTGAAATTTCTAAAGAACTTTTAAGAAAAGTTGGCATATTGGACAAGATTAATGCTTATCCAGATCAGCTTTCTGGAGGACAAAAACAAAGAGTAGCCATAGCCCGGGCCTTGGCGATGGAGCCAAAACTGATGTT
>JAAYUT010000249.1 GCA_012517485.1 Candidatus Atribacter fermentans | reverse complement strand
GATGTTGGAATGAACCATGTTGAAGCTCAAATCCTTGATTTGGTTGCCAAATTATTTCCTGAGATCTTTCATCATCTTGACCAATACTGTACTGATAACACTCAGTTTCTTGATGAAAAGATTAAACGGTTTGAACGTGAAGTCCAATTTTATATAGCTTATTTAGAACAGATTTCATTCTTAAAGCAGCGAGGATTAAAATTCTGTTATCCAGAAATTACCACCGACAATAACAAAGAAGTCCATGCTTATGAATGTTTTGATTTCGCACTTGCTTACCAATTGATGACTGAAAACAAAACAGTGGTAAGCAATGATTTCTTCCTTAAAGGGGAAGAAAGAGTTTTTGTGGTGTCCGGTCCCAACCAAGGTGGAAAAACCACCTTTGCCCGCACTTTTGGACAACTCCACTATCTGGCTAGCTTAGGTTGTCCAGTTCCAGGCAAAGAAGCACGGCTCTACTTGTATGATCGGATATTCACTCATTTTGAAAGGGAAGAGGATATTAAAACTTTACATGGGAAGCTTCAGGATGATTTAGTGAGAATTCATTCAATTTTAGAAAAAGTCACTTCAAAGAGCATTATTATTTTAAATGAGATTTTCACTTCCACAACCTTGAAAGATGCCATCTTTTTAAGCAATAAAGTCATGGAAAAAATTTTGGAACTCGATTTATTGTGTGTCTGGGTCACATTCATCATTGAACTGACTTTACGCAATGGGAAAATTGTGAGCGTTGTGAGTACGGTGTTCCCTGAAAATCCCGCTCATAAAACCTTTAAAATTGTGAGGAAACCCGCCGATGGCTTGTCCTATGCACTGACTATTGCTGAAAAATACCGATTGACTCAAGAACAGATACGGGAGCGAATCAAAGTATGAAAGCCTATCTCATGTTCCGGGACCGAGATCTCAACCCCAATCCAGAATTTTCATTTCATAAGGAAATCTTGATACAAGATTTAGCATTACATACTCTTTTCAATGCCATGGCAATAGATCAAGCTGACTTGTTTGACGTGGTGAGCAAAGTCGTTTTATCCAGCTTAACTCAGGTTGACGAGATCCTTTATCGTCAAAGTATTTTAAAAGATTGTTTGAAAAATCCGACAATCATTCGAGATATGTACAATATCGCTGTTGAGACAATTGAAACCAGGAGAAAGCATCATCTCGGAAGTGTTCTTTTTAATTACCCCTCGACTATTTTATATGGTTCTGTAAAACTCATGCAGTTTTTTGTGGAAATGCTTAAAAAACTGAAAAATATCGCTGATCAACATGCTGAGAAATTTGAATCAGAAGGCTTTACAACTTTTTTTGAAATGATAAAAAGAGAATTAGATGATGACTATTTCGCCCTTATCCAATATCATCTGAAGGAATTACAATTTCGGGATGGGGTATTGATCAGTGCGGAATTAACCGATGGGAATGTCGGAACCCAGTATATTCTTCGAAAACCCAATGATAAAAAAGGGAACTGGGTAAAAAGAGTATTCAGCAAAAGATCACCGTTCTTTTCCTTTTCAATCCACCCCCGCGATGAAGGTGGTGCCCGTGCTCTATCAGAGTTACGTGATCGTGGAATCAATCTGGTAGCAAATGCACTTGCTCAATCAGCCGAGCATATCCTTAGTTTTTTCAATATGTTAAAACTTGAATTGTCTTTTTATGTTGGATGTTTAAACCTTTACGACCAGCTC
>JAAYUT010000248.1 GCA_012517485.1 Candidatus Atribacter fermentans | reverse complement strand
GGTAATGCCAGTTGTATCAGCTTCCTGAAAAGCATCTTTTCCAATAAGGCGAGTTGGTACCTGTCCGGTGATAGCAACGATGGGAATCGAGTCCATATAGGCATTGGCTAAGCCAGTGACCAGATTCGTGGCTCCTGGTCCTGAAGTTGCCATGCAAACACCTACTTTACCAGTAGTTCGGGCATAACCATCAGCAGCATGAACTGCTCCTTGTTCATGACGCACTAAGATATGTTTTATATCAGAAAACTCATAAAGAGCATCATATATATCTATTACTGAGCCACCTGGATAACCAAATACGGTAGTGACACCCTCCTTTTTCAAGAGTTCGATTAAAATTTGAGCACCATTCATTTTCAATACTTTCACCTCGCAATCACTTCATTGCCGCCCCTTGGTAGGTGGGCCGGGCTCTTTCAATATAGCGGCCAAGAAGGCCGTGGGTATATTTGGGAGGAGGGAGAACCAATTGTTCATGCCGTTTTTGCTTTTCTTCGTCACTTATCAGCAACTCTAATTTTCTGGAGGGAATATCAATGAGAATTTCATCGCCATCCTTGACCAGTGCAATCGGACCTCGGTCATAAGCCTCGGGGGCAATGTGGCCAACGCACGGTCCTCGAGTTCCACCAGAAAAACGACCATCAGTAATCAAGGCGACATCATGGCTAAGCCCCATTCCAACTATAGCTGAGGTTGGAGCTAACATCTCTCTCATTCCCGGACCCCCCTTTGGCCCTTCGTATCTGATCACAATGACACTCCCCTTAGAGATTTCCCCCTTGGTAATTTTTTTCATGGCATCTTCTTCGCTATCAAAACAAATTGCTTTACCTCGAAATATTTTCGTATCCGGGCTGACTCCAGACTGTTTAACAACTGCTCCCTCAGGAGCTAATGAACCCTTTAATATTGCAATACCACCCTCTTGAGAATGAGGATTTTCTCGTGGCCGAATAACTTCATGGTTAATATAATCAACAGAATTTTGTATTTCTCGTACTGAAAGTCCACTTATTGTAGGATTGTCTTCAATTAAATCTCCAAGAGTTTTTTCTACGGCAGGAATCCCTCCTGCAAAATGCAGGTCTTCCATAAAAAGTTCACCTGCTGGTCGGAGAAGTACTAAATGAGGAACTTTCAAAGAAAGCTGATTAAAGAGGTCAAGGTTGATTTCATTCAAACCTAACTCATTGGCTAAAGCTAATAAATGAAGGACGGTGTTAGTAGAACCACCCAAAGCTAAATCCATTGTTATAGCATTTCTGAGTGATACAGAGTTGAGAATCATCCTCGGTGTTAAATTTTGCTTTATCAATTGAACAATTTGTTTGCCACTTTCATAACTCAATCTACGTTTTTCTGCTAATACTGCTGGTGCGGTTCCACATCCCGGTAGACTCATTCCCATAGTTTCAGTTAGGCAGGCCATGGTATTCGCAGTATAAAGTCCCTGACAAGATCCTCCACCGGGACAGGCTTCCATTTCCAAGCCATATAGTTCTTTTTCATTAATGAGGCCAGCATGATATTTTCCAACTGCTTCAAAGGTGTCTCGAACAAAGGAAAGTTTTTTCCCCTGATACCGACCTGAAAGCATAGGTCCAGCTGTCACAACTAAAGAAGGTATGTTTAAGCGAGCTGCTGCCATAAGCATTCCTGGAGTAATTTTATCGCAGTTGGTGAGTAATACTAAACCGTCAAGAGCGTGTCCCTTGGCAACTGCCTCAATGCTGTCAGCAACAACATCTCGGCTGGGTAGTGAATACCGCATGCCTTCATGGCCCATAGAAATTCCATCACAAATTCCTGGAATTCCAAATATAAATGGAGTTCCTCCTCCTGCTTCAATGCCTCTTTCGATAAAGCGCTCTAATTCACGCATATGGATGTGTCCAGGAACTAAATCAGAATAGGAACTGGCTATCCCAACAAATGGTCTCTCCATTGCAGAGCGAGATATTCCAGTAGAAAATAGCAAGGAACGATGCGGACAACGATCGGGACCATTTTTAACTAATTCACTTTTCATAAAATTCCTCCTTTGTGATTTATTGTAACAATCTATAAAAGCCTGGAATAAGAGTAGAAGTCAGTATAACAAAAAACCCCTCGTCCTCACAGGGACGAGGGGTTCTAAAAACTTCCCCGCGGTACCACCCAATTTGCCAACGTATTGGCCAACTCTTTCCAGGTACGGGTAATTTTACCTATACCATCCTCTATAACGGGAGTTCCCGACCCAGCTTAATAGAAATACTCGTTCAGCCTGTAACTCCGGGGTGAGTTTCGGTATTTCATGTGGGTGCTTCCTTTCAGCAAGCGGTAAGCTCTCTGTAACCCCTTCTATACCTACTGAGCCCCTTCACAGTTTTTAACAGCCTGAAAACCATTGAAAACTTTCCAGACCATACTATAAAAGTAGCAAGAATATATCATACTCAACCTAAAATTGCAAGGAAACATAAAAAATTTAATAAAAAAGATTGGTAATCCTTCCTTCTTTCTTAACGGAAGAAGGTGAGGATGTGGGTGAGATAAAATATTGACTCTTCATGGCGCATAATTCACTTTTCTCGGTTTTCTCAAACCAAAAATATTAATTATTTGTTCTTAATTGACAAAAAGAAAATCCTTTTTAGAAAACTACGGTATGCATTGAATTTCGGAATAATAAGAATTATAATTGTTAATGAGAATGATTATCATTATATGTTGGTATCGAAATGCCCGATAGAGAATGGCAAAAGACCTTAAGAAAAAATAATATAAAACTCACCACCTCAAGAAAGGCTATTGTTGAAGTATTTGAAGATAACCGTAAGCATCTCTCTGCAGAAGATGTTCATGAATTTCTTAAAAAAAGAAACCAAAAAGCAGGGATTGCCACAGTTTATCGTAATCTTGATTTGCTAACCAGAATTGGGATTTTACATCGGGTTAATTTTGGAGACGGCAAAGATCATTTTGAAATGACTCATAAACCCATTCATCACCATCATTTGGTCTGCAATAAATGTGGAAAAGTTATTGATTATAGTGAGGTTATGGGAGAAAGTGAGTTTGTTTCTCATCTTGAAAAGGAATTAAGTAAACGATATGAGTTTAAAATAGAATCTCACCAAATTTATTTTTATGGACTCTGTAATAAATGTCGATGAGATTTAATTGAAGGGGATGATTGTTTTGAGGCTAAAACGATGCATAGTTTCTAAAACAGCTGATTCAAATAACACCTTGATTGAAATGCTTCCTGGTCAAATAGGGACAGTAACTGAGATCGATCACGGCCATGGGTTGGTGAGAAAACTTTGTTCGATGGGTATCGTGCCTGGAAAAAAAGTCATGAAAATTAGTCAAATTTTAGCTGGTGGACCAATCGTAATTCGTATCGATGATCATGACCTTGCACTTGGGCGTGGGATTGCAAGTCGGATTAAAGTCAAAATAGAGAAATGAAAAAAATCGTTTTAGCAGGGAATCCAAATGTCGGAAAAAGCGTTTTTTTTACCCGATTAAGCGGGATTTATGCGGTTTCTTCTAACTATCCAGGAACAACAGTTGAGATTTCTCGAAGCCAAATAAGTCGTGAAGGAGAGAAATTTGAGTTAATTGATGCTCCTGGAACTTACGCTTTGGAATCTGATGCTGAAGCCGAAAGAATTGCTGGAAAACTGATTGATGAAGCTGATATTGTTGTTAATGTCATTGATGCCGGTAACCTTGAGCGAAATCTTTATCTTACTTTTGAGCTTTTAGAAAAAAAGAAACCGATGATAATTGCTCTCAATATGTGGGATGAGGTTCAGAGAAGAGGAGTTAAAATAGATATTCCATCACTTTCAAAGATTTTAGGTATTCCAGTTATTCCAGTAGTCGCAACGACTGGAGAAGGCATGAAGAAGCTTCTACACGCTCTTGACCAAGCCCGAGTTCCAACTCTTGTGCCGGGTTCCCATCAAGAACGTTGGCAAGAAATCGGTCAGGTTATTCAAGCAGTACAATCTTTTTCTTATAAAAAGCCAACCTGGGTCGATCGTTTAAAGGAAGCGACCCTGCTACCAGTGAGTGGATTTCTCATTGGTTTGGTAGTTTTATATAGTGTATTTTGGATTGTTCGGTTTATTGGAGAAGGGCTTATAAATTATATTCTTGACCCGTTTTTTTATCGATTTTATTACCCTTTCTTATTGATTCTTGATCGATATTTCTCTTTTTCACCTTTTTTAAGAACAATTTTAATAGGACATCTCGTTGAAGGAAAAATCGATTTTGAACAATCACTTGGTTTGCTTTCCACTGGAATTTACGTTGAATTGGGAGTTGTCCTTCCCTATATAATTTCTTTTTATTTTATTCTTGGACTTTTAGAAGATACTGGTTATCTCCCTCGTTTGGCGGTTTTGTTGGATGGTTTTTTTCATCGAATAGGGTTACATGGATATGCAATAGTCCCTACTTTATTAGGCTTAGGATGCAATGTGCCAGGAATAATGTCTACAAGAATATTGGAAAGTAAAACTGAGAGATTTATCATATCGGTTTTAATTTCAATTGCTGTCCCCTGTGCTTCACAACAAGCCCTCATTTTTGGAGTTTTAGGAAAATACGGTACACTTCCGGTTATGTTCGTTTATTTCATCCTGCTCCTGGTATGGATTATCTTGGGGTTTATATTGAAATATTCTATAAAAGGTTATCGTCCGGCTCTTATTCTGGAAATACCCCCTTACCGTTTCCCCTATTGGAAAACACTCATTCCTAAATTATGGTTGCGAGTCAAAGGGTTTTTAAAAGAAGCCCTTCCAATTGTTTCCTTAGGAATTCTGGCAGTTAATCTTCTCTTTATGACCGATCTTTTCCCTTATATTGCTCAAGCGTTCGGTCCTTTTTTTCAAAAATATTTAGGTCTTCCAAGCGAAGTTTCCTTGGTATTAGTGCTTGGTTTTCTCCGGAAAGATATTGCTATGGGATTGCTTGCTCCCTTGCAACTCACGGTAAAACAACTGATAATCTCAGCAGTAATGTTGGCCATGTTTTTTCCCTGTGTGGCAACTTTTATGGTAATTTTAAAAGAACTTGGAGCGAAGAAACTCATTCAAGGAATTATAATCATGCTTTTTGCTTCAACTCTTACTGGATTATTACTAAATTTGGTTTTATAATTTGACAACTATGAAAAGCTTCAGTTTTAATTATATCCCCTTTAAAGAATCTCAAAAAAGATTAGAAATTTTGAGAAAAGAAGGGGTTGTATAATGTGAGCGAAGAATTTATTCTTTTTTTACAGCACTTTTCTAATCCGATTTTAGACCTTCTCTTTCTATTTTTTTCCTTTTTAGGTTCGGAATTATTTTATTTGTTTTTTCTCACTTTTGTGTATCTGTGTTTGAACAAGAAAATCGCCATCCAACTTGGTATAGTTATTTTTTTTTCAATGTATATTAATTTTTCTTTAAAGGAGGTTTTTAATCTTCCTCGTCCTGAATTTCCTGAACTTCGGGTTTTAGAGCATCCAGAAGGAAAATCGTTTCCTAGTGGTCATGCTCAATCAATAGCTACTGTTAGCTTTTTTTTAGCCTGCTCCTATCCTAAGAATATTTATTTCTTTTTAGCAATTATTCTTAGTATTATGGTTTCAATTTCAAGGATTTACTTAGGAGTTCATTATCCACGCGATGTTATTGGTGGTGCAATTTTAGGATTTGTAATAGCTCTTTTGTTCCGGTATTTATTTCATCGGCTTGGTAGCTTCAAGTTAAAATTTATACCAGGTGGAGCTTTTTTCTTAAGCTTATTGGGTGGAGGAGTGCTCTATTATTTTTCTTCAGACCCTTTATCAGCCCGTGTCGCCGGATCTCTTATAGGAATTTTGTGTGGGACAATTCTCGAAAAATCAATAATCAATTTTGTTTTACCTTCGAGTCTCAAGACACGCTTCGTGAATTATGGAATAGGAATGATTATGGTCATTGCACTATACCTTGGAATGAAGGTCATTTTTCCGATCTCGATTTGGGGATATTTTTTAAGATACTTTATTCTTAATTTTTGGATTGTTTTCATGACACCTTTGATTTTTTATAAAGTTTTGAAATAGAAAGGAATTCAGCTGAATAATAGTGAGATGATTTTTTCATTCTCATTGGGTGTTATGGAAGCGGCATAAGAGGAGAAGTAACTATTAATACTTTTTTACTCCCCCTGGTGGGAAAGGGTTAGGGTGAAGAGGTAACTCTTTTCATCCTTATTTCGTGCTGTAAATTAGATTGACCATTTATTCTGAAAAAAAGGAGGAATAGAAAAGTGAATCCAGTTGAAAAAATAGAAAGTGAATTGGATAATTTTAATTTTTCGGATAGAAAAAGAGCTTTTTTAAAACTAAAAGCATTAGCCGATCAGAAAAAAATTCCATTACCTAATCCTTCCCCAAAAGTAAACCTCCATTTTCATACCTTTTTTTCTTTTAATGCTTATGGTTATTCTCCCTTGCATATTATCTGGCGAGCTCGAAAAGAAGGACTGTCTATGGCAGGCAGTGTTGATTTTGATGTTTTGGATGCTTTGGAAGAATTCCTTTGGGGTGGCTTTGAATTAAACTTACCAGTATCGAGCGGTATTGAAACTCGAGTGTATTTACCCGAGTTTCATGATCGAGAGCTGAGTTCTCCCAAAGAACCTGGAGTAGCTTATTTTATGGGAAATGGTTTTACTCGACTTCCTGAATTAGAGACAAAAGCGGGTAAAACATTACAATATTTAAAAGAAATTGCCCAAAAAAGAAACCAAAGCGTTTTAAAAAAAGTAAATTCATACTTACAAATGGTTACAATTGATCTGGAAAAAGATGTTCTTCCATTAACACCTTCAGGAAACCCTACTGAACGGCATTTGGTTATGGCTTATGTTATAAAGGCAGATCAGATATTTTATGACCGAAAAGAACAAATAAAGTTCTGGTCAGAGAAATTAGAGATTGCCCAAGAGAAAGTTGAAAATTTTCTAAATCATAAACCTGATTTTTATGATTTGATTCGGTCTAAATTAATGAAACATGGGGGTGTCGGATACGTTAAACCTGATGTAGGTGATTTTCCGACTATTAAGCAGGTAACTGAGATGATATTAGATTTAGGAGCGATTCCATCATTTTCTTGGCTTGATGGGACTCGAAGTGGTGAAAAGGATCCAAAAGAATTGCTGGATTTCTGCGAAGCGAAAGGGGTTGAAACCTTATTTATCGTTCCCGATCGAAATTGGGACCTTCCCGATCAGAAAGAAAGCAGCATTAAACTTACTAAGCTCTATGAAATAGTTGAAGAAGCAAAAAGGAGGGAATTTCCTATCTTTGTTGGGACAGAGTTGAATAAATATGGACAAAAATTTGTTGATGAATTCGAATCCCCAGCACTAACTCCAGTGGCGCCATATTTTTTAAGAAGTGCTTGGATACTTTGGGGCCACATTATTATGGAGAAATCTTCACAGCGAGGTTATACCAGTGAATGGGCAAAAAAGAATTTTCAAGATCGGAAAACAAAAAATAGATTCTATTATCAAATTGGTCAAGTTGTCCCTGCTGATAGAGATCAATTCAAACAAATAGGTTTACTTTCAACCGAGGAATTGAAAAAGCGATGGGCATAATATTAGTGGTCACTCCCAATCCATGTATTGATAAAACTCTTTTTGTTAATAGTATTGCTCCAAAACCAAAAGTTATAGTAGAAAAAGTCAAAGAAATTGCCGGCGGGAAAGGTTCAAATGTAAGTCGCGTGTTGTACCGGCTTGGCATTGAGGTTGGCCACTTCGTCATTTTAGGTGGATATACTGGTCAAAGAGTAAAAAGCTTAATGGAATTAGATGGAGTTCCGGTTTATCCTGCTTGGATTTCACAATTAACCCGCGTTGTTACAACGGTTGTTGATCGTAATTGGCAACAAATTGCGTATTTTGAACCAGGACCGGTTATTTCCAGTCAAGAAATGGAACAAGTATTATTGACATTTGAAAAGATTATTCCTTCAGTGGAATTAATTGTATTATGCGGGAGTGTTTCTGATCAAAGTGCTCATGCTCTTTATTATCGAATGATTCAGATCGCCAAAAAAAATAGGATAAAAACCATTATCGATAGCCGTGGGGCACCATTAATTGAAGCCTTAAAAGCTCAACCTTGGATGGTAAAAATGAACCGTGAAGAAGCAGAAGAAACCTGGGGAAGAAAAATTATCTGTGGAGATGATTTACACAAATTTTATGGGTTTCTCAATAGCAAGGGAATTGAATATTGTATTCTCACCTTGGGAGAAAAAGGGGCATGGTTTCGAGGGGAAAGATTGTCTTGGTTAGGTTATTCTCCAAAAGTAACCTCGGTTAATCCAGTTGGATCTGGAGATTCTTTTTTAGCAGCATTTATTTTTGGTTTCGTGAATGGGAGAAAATGGGATGAATGTTTACAGTTGGGTATTGCTGCTGGAGCGGCTAACGCTCAGACCTGGGATGCAGCAATGATAACGTGGCATGATATCCAACTTCTTTTACCAGAAGTGAAAGTTGAAGGGGGAGATATATTTTTAGAGAGAGAATGGAAAAATTTAAATTCAATTTGTGAAAATGAATAGACAAAAGATTCAAAAATTTTCTTTTTTAAAATGAAACTTTTTGGGGTTTTGCATAATATATTAATTTGAAAAAAACGAAATAATTTATAATATGAAATAGAATAAATTCTCATGCTGCTATGCAGCACCAATCGATGATGAAAATTCTAATTCGACATGCATGGCATGTCTCTACATTTAAAATTCTTTTGTAGGGGATTAATTTATCATACCCATGGGTTTACAGAATAGGATAAAAAGGTTTTTAAAAAGATTCAAGCAATAGTTTGAAGGGAATTTATAAAAATATAAAAAATCTTTCCCCTCCTTGCATTTATGGGGGACCGACTCCAAAATCGGCCCCCCATAAATGTTTTTAACCAGGTTTAAAGAACTTTTTGAATTTTTTGGTTTAAATCAATTAAGTGGAAAGCATGGAAATATTTATCCATGCTTTTTTCTATAGCTGAAAGAACCATGGTTTCCGCTTGGTAGCCATTTTTTATTAAGTTTTGATACAAACCTAAACGAGATTTTACAACTTCAGGGGATGACCATATATAACGGCAACCAGTTTTGGTTAGCCAAGCCCTCCTTTCAGGTGAGAGAGAAAAAAAATCAGCCCCTTTTTCTTCTTCTAATAGCCATTTTTTCCAACGACCACTTTGATAGACTGCTTTCTCTAAGCTTTCCATCAATTTCGATAATTTGGGAATAGCTCCTTGTTTATCCAAATGAATTTCAATCTTTTCACATTCAAAGAGGGAATTATATTCTTCTTCGGTAAACTCAGGACCAACATTAGCTCCACCCATTCCAGATAAAGGGTAGTCAACAGGATTTTCAACATAATCAGTATAATGACCCTTAATAAATGATCCGTATGCTTCAGCGATTTGAACTAATTTTCGGGCTATGTGAGGATCAAAAGTTGTAGTGTGAAGATCGGTTCCGACTTTACCTACAATAAAAATTGGCCATACATCTGATAAACCCCGATTTTGAAGTTGAGCCTTTAAACCCTTAAGAAAATTTTCAAAAACGGATAAATTGGCTAAACCTCCGTGGACTTCTTCGGTCCCCACTTCATAAGATATTGGTGGTAATTGGTGGCGTCGACGGAAAACCTCAGCGTGTTCAATTAATTCTACTGTTCTTGTAATTACGAGATCGATAGGTATAACCGAACCAGAAGGTAGAGTTTTATCTACTGTCGGATCCACATGGATAAGGTCGTACCCAGCTTCAATGGCAGCCTCGAATGATTTTTTTATCCAATCCATACATCTTTTTAAAGGCCAATTTTCTTGACTTTGTATGTCTTTTAGCCAAGGACCACCATGATCGATAGCTATAATGATTGGTCCGTTATAATGAATGGCTTCCGCTTCAAGTTTTACCAATTTTACAAATTCATACTGATTCATTCCAGTGTATCCACCGTCTAAATCAACTTGATTAAGGGTAGCGGCGAATTTTATAGGAGCATTCGCTCTTTGGGCAGACCTGAGAGCGGCTTTTATAACAGATTCAGAATTAGGGCAGGCTGCAAATAATGTCCTCGGAATGTTCTCAACTTTGCTTAGTTCCATCATTTTTTTCATCAATAGATCACAAGTGGGTATTCCAAGTTTTTTTGCTTGCTCGCGGATTGGATTATTATCGATCGATTTTCGTTCCAGCATACAATCCTCCCTTTCTAAATGAACCAATTTTCTTTGAAAAGAATAAAAAAATCCATTCAAAGCAAATTCATTTT
>JAAYUT010000247.1 GCA_012517485.1 Candidatus Atribacter fermentans | reverse complement strand
CATAATCGAAGTGATTGAAGAAATTATCCAGGGAGGTGCCACAATCATTCAATTACGCGAAAAAAACCTTCCCACTCGGACCTTTTTTGAAGAAGCACAAACTGTTCGAAAAATCACCAAAAAAGCTGGGATTCCATTAATTATTAATGATCGTTTGGATGTTGCTTTAGCGGTGAATGCCGATGGCGTTCATCTTGGGGAAGAGGATTTGCCTTTAAAATATGCTCGAAAAATAGCACCTCATTTTATTATTGGCTATTCAACCGATTCGATTGATCAAGCTCGAGAAGCTGAAAAGGATGGAGCTAATTATCTCGGAGTTGGAAGTGTTTTTCCTACTAAAACCAAAATTGATGCTGGTATGGCTATTGGTACTCAAAAACTGGAGGAAATAAAAAGGGCGGTTTCAATACCAGTCATAGCTATAGGTGGTATTACCTTAGAAAATCTTCCTAAAGTGATCCAATCTGGAGTTGATGGGGTAGCAGTGATCTCAGCGATAATCAGTGCTGAATCACCTTTTGAAGCAACTAAAAAATTCCGTTATGTGATTGATTCATTTAGAAAGGCAAAAAAATGTTAACCCTAAAGGAAATTGGAGAATTTGGACTCATTGATTTAATTAAAAAAAAGTTTACACCGTATGGTTCTGATACTATAGTTGGAATTGATGATGATTGTGCTGTTGTTACCGGAAGAGATGGTTTTTATACTCTTTATACCTGTGATTCCCAAGTAGAAGGATCCCACTTTATAACAGATCTGGTTCCTCCCTATTTACTGGGTCAAAAGATTTTAGCCGTAAACTTAAGTGATATTGCTGCTATGGGAGGAACACCACGTTTTGCCCTTTTGTCTTTGGTCCTTCGCTCTGAAATTTCGATTGAGTGGATCGACACTTTTTTAGAGGGATTTCGTTATAAGGCTAACCAATATGCGATTGAGGTTATTGGCGGAAATCTTGCTCGTACCGATAGTGGCTTGGTAATCGATGTTACATGTATTGGAGAAGTGAGAAGAAATCGACTTTTGCTTCGTAATCAAGCACGAGTTGGAGATATGATTTTAGTAACCGGTTTCTTAGGAGATGCTGCTGCTGGTCTGAAAATTCTTTTGGAAGAACAGAAAATGAATACAGCAAGGGAGCAATATCTTTTGAATCGCTATTTATTACCTGAGCCTCGGATAGAGGTAGGAAAAATATTAGCGGAAAGTAAAAACCGAATAGCGCTCATTGATATATCTGATGGTTTCGCTCAAGATTTAGGACATCTTTTAAAACAGAGTCGGGTAGGTGCCATAATTGACCCTGAAAGAATCCCTCTTTCTCAGCAGCTCGTTTCTTGGTGTTCTGAACAAAACTATACACCTCTCGATTTTGCAAGTAGTGGGGGTGAAGATTATGAGCTTATTTTTACCACGGCTCCTGAAAATATTGATGAGCTTCGAGACAAAATTCAAAATGATGTTGGAGTCCCGGTAACCCTTATTGGTGAGATTATAAATGGAGATAAACTCATTTTTCAAAAAAATGAAATAAGGTATGAATTTCAAACCCGGGGATGGAATCATTTTACCTCATCTTAAAAAATAGAATCATAAAGGCCTTGCTTTGTTCCATTTTGTTGTAGAAATAGACAGATAAAGAGTAATAATGGTGTGGAGGATGTTTTATGTTAAAACGAGTCCTGACAATTGCTGGTTCTGATTCAGGAGGTGGAGCAGGCATTCAAGCTGATTTAAAAACTTTTTGTGCATTTGGGGTTTATGGAATGACTGCAATTACCGCAGTTACAGCCCAAAATACCCAAGAGGTCATATCAATTTCAGCTTTGAAACCGGAAATGGTTTACAACCAAATTAAAGCGATAGCTGAAGATATCGGAGTTGATGCAGTCAAAACTGGGATGCTTTTTAATACCGAGATTATTGAGATCGTGGCTGAAGCTATATGCAAATTTTCATTACCACAATTAGTTGTTGACCCTGTTATGATTTCAAAATCAGGGAGTTATCTTCTTGAACCAGATGCCATTGGTATTTTTAAAAAAAAGATTTTACCACTTGCTCAGGTTGTTACACCCAACCTCAATGAAGCTGAAGCATTATCAGGTATTTCAGTTTGTACCCCTGAAGAAATGAAACGATCAGCTCGCATTATCCACCAAATGGGATCAAAGTTTGTTTTAATCAAGGGTGGACATTTAGAGAACGAGGAAATGGTTGATATCCTTTTTGATGGAAAGGAAGATGTTATTTTTTCAGTCCAGCGGCAATCCACAAAAAACACTCATGGAACCGGATGTACTTATTCAGCTGCTTTAGCAGCTCTTTTGGGACTGGGATATGATGTCCTAACGGCAGTTAAAATAGCTCGTCGATACATGGATACCGTGATTCAATATTCTCTTGACTTAGGAAAAGGCTGTGGTCCAATCAATCATCTCGCTCCACTTTTTCTCAAGTGTGGCTTAACTCCTCAAGAAGGAGGGTGGAATTGGTAAGCTTCAAACAGATTACGATTATTCAACTTAGAAAATGGGTTATCTAAAATAGTTTATAATAATAACTGGTAGATATGAAGGGGGTGGTGTAATGCAAAGACGGAAATTAGGAAAGACCAATATGGATATTTCATTAATGGGGTTAGGAGGATTCCATTTAATAGAACTCAGCGAGAAAAATGCCCTTGAAATAATTAATCGATACTTAGATCGGGGTGGTAATTATTTGGAAACTGCTGCTGGATATGGATTTGGGAACTCAGAAATGAAAATTGGAAAAGTTGCAAAGAACCGCCGTCATGAGTTTATCTTGGCGACTAAGAGTATCGAGAGGAAGAAAAAAGAGCTTTTATCATCACTTGATGAAAGTTTGAAAAGACTTCAAACCGATTCAATTGATATTTTTTTTCTCCATGAATTTGGCCGCCATGAGTTTGTTGATGCTGCGTCCGGTCCTGATGGAGCCTTAGAAGGTTTAGAAGAAGCCAAAAGATTAGGGAAGATTCGTTTTACCGCTTTTTCGAGCCATACCGCTCCAGAGGTTGCGTTGCGGGCGTTAAAACTCTATCCTTTTGATGTGATTATGATTCCTCTGAATTATTTTGACCGTTTTAATTTTCCCACTTGGGAATCTCAAGTTATACCGGCTGCTTTGGAGAAAAATATTGGTTTATTGGCTATGAAGGTTTTTGCAGATGGATTTCTATGGAAGAATTGGGAAAATGCACTTCGCTACACCCTCAGTTTACCAATATCTTCGGTTGTTATTGGAGCGAATACTCTTGAATATTTGGAGAAAGATATTGAAGTCATAAATACCTTCAAAGTTATGAATGAAAAAGAAAAAGAATTGCTTTTCTTCAATGCTCCGGAACTTGGTCAGTATGTTTGTCGGCAATGTGATAAATGTTTGCCATGTCCAGAAAAGATTGATATACCCCGTATTTTTTTGTTAGAAGGGCAATGGGATCGCCAATTAGCTGATGGTGTGGTTCGTGATCCAGGTGAATATGCTCTTCGAGATCGTTTGCGTTTTTGGTTTGGTAATCAAGATTATGCTCAAGAAGCTTATAATAAAGTTAACCCCAATGCCCTATCTTGTACAGAATGTGGTGAATGCATTCCTCGTTGTCCTTATCATCTACCGATAATTGAAAAATTAAAGATTGTCCATGAAAAATTAACCGATACCCGTCCACCGGTGAAAATACGGATTATTTAAAAATAAATCCTCATGTCACTTTCGTCACACCAGTTGATGATGAAAATATTTATCTCAATCCGTCATTCAGACTGTGTCATAATTACCAGTTTTTTTGTACAAAAATAATAACTAAAAAATCAATAAGAACCCTTATTTTACAAGGTTTTTCCCCTTTTTT
>JAAYUT010000246.1 GCA_012517485.1 Candidatus Atribacter fermentans | reverse complement strand
CCATCTACGAAATAGGTTTTTGCATCTTGGGGAACGAGTTCAAATTTTTGACCGGTTATATTATCACTGACAATGTTTACAGTACGTACCTCGGGTTCAACCGCTTTATATGCTTCCGGATATTGATTTACTTTGAGGTAGTAGGTTCCTGCAACGAGATTTTCAAATCGATATTGACCATTTCCTTCTGAGGTATCATTCGCTAAAGTATCCCAATTCGTATTATAAAGAGTAACTTTAGCACCATTGATACCGGTTGTTGTTCCTTTGACAACGACTTGTCCCTGAATTGAATAAACCGGATTTTTCAAGAGGTAAAATACTTGACCAGCAACATCAGAATTGACTACTTCTACTAGCCGTTGTTCTGGATCTACTCCACCTGTGTAAACTGAAGTATCATAAGTGTCAACTTTAATCACATATTTCCCGGCTTTACGAGTGAAAGAAAAACCGCCATTGGGTCCCGTGCTAACCGATTTGAGAAGAGTAGTCCCATCCTTTTTATATAACGATACAACAACTCCGTTGACTCCCTTATCAGTTTCTTTATCCAAAACTCTACCTTGAATCTTATAAGTCTCTGGTTTGACTGGTTCCAGTAAGAAATTGTTTCCTGGACTATCAGCATTGACAATAACCACTTCGATTACCGTGTCTGATGTCGCCTTTGCTTTGGTTGCAGCTTTAGATTTGGGAAGAACAGTTATATCGAATCCCTCAGGTACAGAAATAACCTCAATCACATATTCACCTGCAGGAACTGGAGAAAATTCAAACGTTCCATTATCCTGAGTAAAAATATCTTCAATTTTACTACTATCAACTTTTTTAACTAATCGTAATCCAATAGGACCCTTGGAATTATCATAAGGTACCATTTGACCTTCTTCATTTCGCATGTAAACAGTACCAGTTATTTTGTACAGTGTTGTTGGTGTCGGACTTGGGTTTATGGTAGGAGTTGGTCCAACGATAATTGTTGTACCTCCACCACCACCTCCACCGCTTGGTGAACCAAAAATAGACTTAGCAACTAATGTTGCCAGCTTTCTCACATCACCATCTTGCTGAGCATCACGGCAATCAACTAAAGCTTCTTTTACCGCATCTAATAACGCTTCAGTTGGAATGAGATCACCAATGATATCGCAGGTTACCGCATCACCAAACAACTGCTTTGCTACCTCATAAATAATGACTTGAGCAGTAGTATAATAATTCGCTTCTCCGGCATCATTAATCTTATCCTGCTCAACCGGATAGATACCTTTTTTTACCCACATTTCGGTATCCTGGATATTTGCATATAAAATATAACAAGAATCTTCTGCTCCCGAAATTGAGTATTCACCTTTACAATCGGTTGTGGTATATAAATTTTTCCCACTACTTCCTACTAATATGACATTAGCATTGGGTAGTGGTTCTCCCTCAGTAATTGCAGGATTATCACACGCACCCGTATAACAATTATTTTCAGGCATAACCACTCGACCTTTAATTACCGTATCACCTTTAGTCGCACTCGGCGATCCAAATTGCCCTCCGATACAACCGGAAAGGAACGTGACTAACATGATTAAAGACACAAGAATGAACAAATATTGTTTTCTTAACATGGTGTTAAAATCCCTCCTCTCGGGAATTATTAGTGAGTTTATAAAATGATGTTAAACGAGAGAAAAAGGGATTTCTATGGGAATATAGGGCTAAATCTATTGACTAGTAGGACTATTTTCAATATCTTGAAGGACTATTTAAATCAAGGCTAGGACTTTCACCCTTTTATTTTAAAAAATTAAATAAGACTCGGAAAAAGTCGAGAAAATGTTGAAAGAGCGAGCGAAAATACCGAGCAGAAAAGAAGAGGAAAGTGAGAGTAGGATATAAAGTTCATAAAGAAAATTCTTTTAAATAATAGTATTTTGAGGTATTCAGAGGCTGAATTGGTAAAAAAGGATAAGATTGATGTGACCTTTTAAGGTAAATCTGCAAAAAGCAAAAAGTGCCGAGAAGAAGAAAGGGAGAAAAAAATTATTTTAAGAGACTGCCATGACCTCAAAAAACGAGGTCTCGCAATGACGCAAAAGAAGCATATTTTTTGAGCTCGTGTTGTCTTTACATGATAGACCGCAATGCCACACAGCGGCACCATATGAGGATGAAAATACTGACTCAGGAATCGTTCCCCCTTTCGCAAAGGGGGTGAGGGGGATTTGAATGAATGAGATAAAAAATCGAATCCCTCTCAATCTCCCTTTATCCAAAGGAAGAAGTCAATATACAGGAAATTGGCTGAAATGGTATTTTCAGGATAGACTAAAATAAACCTT
>JAAYUT010000003.1 GCA_012517485.1 Candidatus Atribacter fermentans | reverse complement strand
TTTTAACCATTGATTTTAGTCATTTCCCCCTTGCTCAGATCATTACCTTTTTGGTTTTAATAATTATTACCGAAGCTTTACCGATTCATCTTTCTCCCCATACTTCGATATCCGTCAGTTTTGCGATAATTTACGCTTTTATTTTACTAACCAATCCTTATTTAGTTATGATTGCGACATTTATTGGGAATGTTCTCATTTATATGAAATCAGGGTGGAAAAAAAGTTTCTTTAATGGCGCACAATTTGCCATTTCAGCCTTTCTTTCTGGCTACGTTTTTCAACTTTTAGGGGGCTATTCTTACACTTGGAATCAATTTGCCTATTATATTACGATTGTTATATCTATTTTGGTTTTTTTCTTAAGTAATGCATCTTTAATTGTTATAGTCGTTTCTTTAAGCACTGGTATCCCTATTCCAGTTTTATGGAAAAAAGATGTCAATGGAATCCTCCTACAGTATTTTGGTCTTTTCCCATATTCGCTCCTTCTTTATCTAATTTATCTACGAATTGGCTACATAGGATTGTTTTTATTCTTTTTCCCACTCATGATTGCACGTTATTCATTTAAGCTTTATGTTGAAACGAAGAAAGTCCACCTCGAATTATTACGAGCTCTCACCGCTGCTCTGGATGCAAAAGACCCATATACTCAAGGCCATTCAGCCCGGGTTGCAAAAATTTCCTTGGCAATAGCAGAAAAGCTCAATCTTTCAGACAAAAAGCAAGAAATGATTGAATATGCTGCTTTACTCCATGATGTTGGAAAAATTGGAATTGAAGACGCAATTTTAAGAAAACCTGGTCCTCTCACTGAGGGAGAGTTCGTTATTGTGAAACAGCACCCAGTTATTGGTTTTGAAATTGTTTCCAAGGTTGACTTTTTAAAAGAGATCGCTGTTTTTATTCGATCTCACCATGAGAAGTGTAATGGAAGCGGTTATCCGGATGGGAAATGCCTAACAGACCTTCCCATTGAATCCCTTATACTAACCGTAGCTGATGTTTTTGACGCCTTAACTTCTGACCGACCTTATCGGAAGGCCTTCTCAATTGAAGAAGCCTTATCCATCATGGAAAATGAAGGAAACAAGTATTATGATATGAAAGTTATAAAAGCTTTAAAAGAGATTTTGCAGGAGGGATTTCAGGTTGTTAGCTGATTTTGTTTTAATAGCTATCATTATCGGATATATCAGTCGTGGAAACTTTCGAAATCTAAAGCAAGCGAACATTCCTTACTTGTGGCTCATTGTATTGGGTTTTGTAGTGAAGTTCATCGGTCCCTATTTTCCTGAATGGTCTTTTCGATGGTTCAATGTTATAGGCATGATTATCGTATTTATCGGAACTCTTTTTAGTTATAAGTCTTATGGAATGAAAATTGTCTCGTTTGGGGCATTTCTCAATATTTTAGTTATTGTTTTTAACCGTGGAATAATGCCGGTTTGGCTTCCCATGGTTCAATGGCTTCAGCTCCATGATTTGGCAACCCATTTGGAAAATGGACTTTATCTCGATTATACTCTTCTCAACACTTCTACCAGACTTCCTTTTTTGGGTGATATCCTTCCTTACTACTCATTTATCATGCGTCGTCCCTTTGTAATCAGTATTGGTGATTATTTAATAGGATTTGGTTTAGTAGCTTTTATTGTATTTTATATGAGAAAGAAATATTCAAATTAACACACCTAAAAATACTTTGCGTATGAGTAGTGAGCAATAAGAAGTAAAATATCACTTACTTCTTAAGCTTTTCCAAATTCATTTTTCCCTCGCCCCTTGGTGGATGAAGTCTTATTACTTTTTTCCTCTCCTTTGGTGGGAGAAGTCTTCTTTTCATTTTTCCCTCGCCCCTTGTGGATAAAGTATACTAAAGTTCGCAATTTCGCACCTTGAAAAAAGCCACCGGAGACTCCAAAATGAAGATTACACAAAACACAAAACTTCATCGAGGAGG
>JAAYUT010000245.1 GCA_012517485.1 Candidatus Atribacter fermentans | reverse complement strand
GGGGAGGACGCAAAGCTACGAGCCTAAAGCAAAGGTGTTTGCTACGGTAGTCGGGCTGCCAGACTGATCTCCAATAAGTCTGTAAAGGTTGCGTCACTCTCAAGGCTCGTTTCGGAGAAAACCCTGAAGGGGGCATGAGAGATGAAACGGAAACTGTTCTATCTATTCACCATCTTCGGGTTTCTCCTGGCTATTTTCCTTGCTGGTTGTACCAATTTTGTAAATACTCCGGGAACCGATTTTGGTGTTACCAATTCGACATCGGACACGATTATATCTTTTTCAAAATTTATCGAGCATTCCGATACCAAGATACTCCTCGATGTTCCCTTTCTTCCTCAAGTTCCGCCTGGAACCTGGTCTCGTACCCGCAACTGCGGACATACCTGCGCAGTGATGATACGTGTCTATTACTTTAATATCGAACCGAGCCCAGATCATATTATTCAAGCTGATAACTGGCTGAATGCACGATATGGTCAATCGGTCAATGATTACAATGGTGATTGGACCAACTGCTTCCAAATACGTGCCTGGCTGGAAAGCGAAGGAGTCCCGACCAAAGTTGGGATGGGAAACTTAGAAAAAGCTCGCACCATGCTTTCGGAAGGGAAGCCTTTCTTGGCAGCTGTCTATTCCAACATGAACCCTAACGGTGGTGCGAAACACGCCATGTTAGTCATTGGGATCGACTCCACTCACGTTTATGTCAATGATCCAGGCAAGGTCAATGGAGCAAATAATTCCTATTCAATTAGTCAATTCCTATCTGCCTGGGGAGCCCAAAATAACTGGTATGTGGCGTTGGATTAAAGATAGTGAAGAGTGAATAGAATTCTGTAAAGTGTATACTATTCCTTTTCTTGGAGAGGTTGAAGGAATCAAGGGAAAGGTTTATTTTAGTCTATCCTGAAAATACCATTTCAGCCAATTTCCTGTATATTGACTTCTTCCTTTGGATAAAGGGAGATTGAGAGGGATTCGATTTTTTATCTCATTCTTTCAAATCCCCCTCACCCCCTTTGCGAAGGGGGGAACGATTCCTGAGTCAGTATTTTCATCCTCAATTGGTGCTGCAAAAGCAACATGAGGGTCGATCATGAAAATACAACACGAGCTCAAAAAAAATGCTTCTTTTACGTCATTGCGAGACCTCGTTTTTTGAGGTCGTGGCAATCTCTTAAAATATTTTTTTTCTCTCTTTTTTCTCCTTGACGCTTTTTGCCTTTTTGTAGATTCACCTTAAAAGGACATATCAAACTTATCCTTTTTTTACCAATTCGGCCTCTGAATACCTCAAAATACTGTTATTTAAAAAGAATTTTCTTTATGAACTTTATATCCTACTCTCACTTTCCTCTTCTTTTCTGCTCGGTATTTTCGCTCGCTCTTTTAACATTTTCTCGGCTTTTTCCGAGTCTTATTTAATTTTTTAAAATAAAAAGTTGAAAAGTCCTAGCCTTGATTTAAATAGTCCTTCCAGATATTGAAAATAGTCCTACTAGTCAATAGATTTAGCCCTATATTCCCATAGAAATCCCTTTTTCTATCGTTTAACATCGTTTTATAAACTCATTAATAATTCCCGAGAGGAG
>JAAYUT010000002.1 GCA_012517485.1 Candidatus Atribacter fermentans | reverse complement strand
TAAACCAAGCTGATTGCATGTTGGGCATGGCAAAAGTATCCATTCCTCCTCCCCCAAGAGCCGCAGTTCTCACTTTGGTAGGCATATCTGGGTCAGCTATAAAAATGATTTCAACGTTGACATTGGGGTATTTTTCCATAAAGGTTTTGGCTGCACGGGCATTAATTTCATCATAAGGAGGCTGAGTCCAGTGAAAATGAACAATATTAATCTTTTCTTCTTGAGCCCAAACCATCGAAACCGACGTCAACAAAACCAAAACGATAAAAATGACCAGAATTTTTTTCATTTGATATTGCCCTCCTCCATTCAGTTTTTATTTCTTGGTTTCCTAATTATTATAAAAATACTTTTTAAAAAAACTTAAACCTCCCTTCTCTCTGATAAATTTGGAAAAAGATAAAAATTCCGTGATTTGGTTTATTCATTCTCACCTCTTATCATCAAAAGTTAGACTATCCTTTCATAATGAGTTCAAGAACATACATCTCCAGCGCTTCGTAGTTTCTCTCCTCTTGGCATTTCTTTTGGAACGAATAATCAAATTGACTCACTTTATCTTCAAGCATTTTTACGATTTTAAGGCTATTATAAAGGTGACGATAACAATCATCAACTTTCTGGGTTCGCATGGCTTTTACATCAAGACCAACATATTCACCATTTCTCCCATAATCGTTTTCCACTAAGATCTTTATTTGATTAAATGCTTGTCTTAAATTTTCTACACCAAAAGTTTTGTCTTGATCGTACTTACAGCCATTTTGATCGTTGAGATGAACACTCCAAAGCTTTTTGTTCGCTATTCCAAAGGCGATCTCATTAGCCGGATCGAGGCCGGCTAAGATGGCATGAGCACTTTCTAAAAGCGCACCGACTCGATTGGGATCGATTGTTTTATACGATAAAGCAATGGCATGACCAATTGTTGGGCAAAAACTCCTATCTATCGGTTCGTTTGGCTTGGTTTCTATAAGCACTCGAATATTTTTATCATATTTGAGCATCTCATTTATGGCTTCAACAATTCGATTCACTGAAAGAACCGGATCTTTGCTTTCATAACATAAGGTGCCTTCACGAGCCAGCCAAAGGACCAACTTGTTGCACCCTAGTTCATTGGCAATATCTATGGATTTGAAAGCTCTCCATAGGGCAAATTCTCGATCTTTGGGATCATTGGAGGTGAACCCCCCATCAATGGTTCTGGGATCCATCCACAGCCGGGGTGCGACAAATTCAGCCTTTAATCCATGGTCATCTAATACTTTTTTGACTTCCTTTGCTTTTTGCTTGATAGCTGCTTCGGAAAGGTCATTCATGTCTGGTACGACATCATCATCGTGAAATTGAACTGCGTCAAAGCCAATTTCTTTGAATTTTTTAATCTTTTCAGATAATGGGATACTTTCTCGAACTGAAGGACCAAAAGCATCAGCACCCTCATGAACGTTCCAGGGACCGACTGAAAATTTAAATTTTGACATGATAATATCTCCTTTCATTTTTCATTTTATCATGAGATTGTCAATTTTTTAAAAGGGAAAAATATTTTTCATCATTAATATTTGATTTTAGCGATATCAAAACCATTTCGTCAAATTTTTTGAAGATAAATTGACTTTAAAAAATAAATTGGGATAAAATGAAGCCGAAGATTTCGTTATTTAATTTTAAAATTTCTTTAAAAAAATAAAAAGCTTACGAAGAAGAAAGGAGGTATTTTTATAATTCCTATAATAAAATATTGGAGGATGGAGGTGGTCGATGGAAAATAGTTCATGTCAATTTCCAAATGATATACGTTTTGGCTCTAATCGAAGATATGAATTTATTTCTTAAAATTTTTTAGGGGAGGAAAAAAATGAAAAAAATTAAATTTTTATTTGTGTTAGCAACAATAATGTTATTAACCTTTTCACTGATTGTTGCGGCAGAAGCGGATGATACCGATTTTGAAATTGTTATGGTGGTTAAACTTGAAGGAGTTGCCTGGTTTGATAATATGAGATTAGGCGTAGAAGAATTTGCCAAAGAAACTGGAGTCAACGCGTATCAAATTGGTGCTGCTACTGCTGATCCAGCCTCACAGATTGCCCTCATTGAAGACCTTATTGCTAAAAAAGTAGACGCTATCATTGTTGTACCGAATGACCCGGTGGCCTTGGAACCAGTATTTAAAAAAGCCAATGATGCTGGCATTCTTACCTTTACCCACGAAGCATCTAATCAAAAACAAGTAACCTTCGATATTGAAGCCTTCGATAATGAAGCTTATGGAAGACATATGATGGATGTTATGGCAAAAGATCTGAACTATGAAGGTGAATATGCCTGCTTTGTTGGTCACCTAACTTCAACAACTCATAATGAATGGGTTGATGCAGAAATTGCTCAACAAAAAGAAAAATATCCGAATATGAAATTGGTTACCGATCGAATTGAGGAACAGGAAAATCAACAAATTGCCTATGAAAAAACCCTGGAGTTATTAAGAACCTATCCAAATCTAAAGGGTATTATGGGAAGTGCTATGAGTACTGTTCCTGGAGCAGCTTTAGCCATTGAAGAAAAAGGTCTTATTGGCAAAGTTGGAGCATATGGAACTTGCCTCCCCTCGGTCGCTTATGACTATCTGAAAAATGGAGCAGCGAAGTCAATCCATTTCTGGATTCCTGCCGATGCTGGGTATGTCTCCTGCAAAGTAGCTTGGGAAGTTCTTAAAGGGAATGAAATCAAAGAAGGAATGAATTTAGGGAAACCTGGTTATGAAAACATCACTATTCGAAAAAATCAATTTGGTTTCCCAGTCATTTATGGCCAAGCTTGGCATGATGTCACTGCCGAAAACGTTGATGATTACGACTTATAATCAAAACGAGTTTTTAAAATAAATTCGTGCCTTTTCTTTCATGAAGTTTTTAAAAAGGACACTGAAACAAGAATTTTAAAAAGACACGTTAAAATAAGTGAGTTGGGCGATATGAGTTATTTCCCCAGCTCACTTATTTTAGAAGGGATACCATGGCTGAAGAGTTTTTAAAAATTCAAAATGTCAGTAAGTTATATGCTGGAGTGCAAGCTTTAGATAATGTGAGTTTGTCGATCGGCCAAGGTGAAATACATTGCTTGGTCGGTGAAAATGGTTCTGGTAAATCAACTCTCATTAAGATTATAGCGGGAGTAGTTCAACCAGATGGTGGTGAAATTATTATCCATGGGAAAAGTTATAAAAATCTGAGACCAATCGATTCAATCAATGAAGGGATTCAAGTCATATATCAAGATTTATCTTTATTCCCCAACCTTTCGGTTGCCGAAAACATTTCTCTCAATCAGTTAGTTGAAGAGAAAAAGAAATTTATTAATTGGAAAGAAGTTAAGGATATCGCTTCGGGTGTTTTATTAACCATAAAAAAAGAGCTCGATCTGAATGAAAAGGTGGAAAATATTTCTATTGCCAATAAGCAACTGGTTGCTATCTGTCGTGCCCTGATTCGAGATGCCAAGCTCATCATCATGGACGAACCCACAACGGCTATTACCAAAAAAGAAATTGACAAACTTCTATCAGTCATTGTTGATTTGAAAGAAAGAGGAATTTCTACCTTATTTGTAAGTCATAAG
>JAAYUT010000244.1 GCA_012517485.1 Candidatus Atribacter fermentans | reverse complement strand
TGATGGCTGATTCAACCTCCCGTTGGGCAGAAGCCATGCGAGAGATCTCTGGACGTTTAGAAGAAATGCCTGGAGATGAAGGTTTTCCAGCTTATTTGGGAAGCCGAATAGCCAGTTTCTATGAAAGAGCTGGAAAAGTGAGATGCATAGGATCTGATGATCGTTATGGTTCGCTCAGTGTTATTGGTGCAGTTTCACCCCCGGGTGGTGACCTTTCCGAGCCCGTCACCCAAAACACCCTTCGAGTCGTGCAAGTGTTTTGGGGATTAGAAGATAAGCTGGCTTATAAACGGCATTTCCCTTCAATTAACTGGTTGCAAAGTTATTCAATTTATGTTCAAAATTTAGAAGCCTATTGGAAACAAAATGTTGCTGCCGATTTTGCCCAGCTGCGTAGTGAAGCTTTACGACTTCTCCAGCAAGAAGCTGAATTAGAAGAAATCGTTCGCTTAGTAGGTGTCGAATCACTCTCATTTAAAGAACGTTTTGTTTTAGAAATTACTCGTTCCATTCGGGAAGATTTCTTGCAACAAAATGCATTCGTTGAGATCGATACTTTTACCACTTTACGAAAACAATACTTGATGATGAAAGTGATTTTGACCTATTACCAAGAAGGCATGAAAGCGCTTGATCAAGGGTATTCTCTTAAAGAAATCCTGACGATTCCAGCTCGTGAACGAATCGCCAGGATGAAATATGTCCCCGAAGAAGAATTATCAAAATTAGAAAATTTAGTTGGAGAAATTCAGGATCAAGTAAAAGCCAAAATGAGGGGGGAGGTTGAAAGCAATGTATAAAGAATATTTAACCATATCTGAAGTAAGCGGCCCCCTATTAACTATTGAACAAGTAACCGATGCTCGTTATATGGAAATCGTTGAAATTGAACTCAAGGATGGCTCACGTAAACGGGGTCAGGTGCTTATGACAACGAGTAATAAAGCCTTAGTTCAGGTATTTGAAGGAACTGAAGGAATCGGTATTGGTCAAACCCGAGTGAAATTTTTAGGACGAGTTATGGAATTACCGGTTTCCCCTGATATCTTAGGGCGAATCTTTAATGGTTCTGGTTTCCCCATCGATAATGGTCCCGAGATTTTCCCTGATGCCCGCTTAGATATCAACGGGAACCCAATGAATCCGGTAGCTCGAGACTATCCTATTGACTTTATCCAAACTGGGGTATCAGCCATTGACGGGCTAAATACTTTAGTAAGAGGGCAAAAATTACCGATATTTTCTGGTTCTGGACTTCCTCATGCCCGTTTAGCTGCTCAAATTGCTCGACAAGCGAAAGTGTTGGGAGAAACTGAAACCTTTGCAGTGGTCTTTGGTGCCTTGGGAATTACTTTTGAAGAAGCCAACTACTTTATTTCTGAGCTTCGCAATACCGGTGCTATCGAGCGATCAGTACTTTTTATCAATTTAGCCAATGACCCAGCAGTTGAACGAATCATTACTCCCCGTATGGCTTTGACTGCTGCTGAATATTTGGCTTTTACGATGGACATGCAAGTGTTGGTTATTTTAACTGATATGACGAATTACTGTGAAGCGCTTCGAGAAATTTCGGCAGCACGGCGAGAAGTACCAGGACGCCGTGGTTATCCGGGATATCTCTACACTGATTTAGCTACCATGTACGAAAGAGCCGGTCGAATCCGAGGGAAGAAAGGTTCTATTACTCAAATTCCTATTCTTACCATGCCAGAAGATGATAAAACCCATCCTATTCCCGATTTAACCGGATATATTACCGAGGGTCAAATCATTGTCAGTCGTCAGCTGTTCCGAAAGGGTATTTATCCCCCAATTGACGTGCTTCCTTCACTTTCTCGTTTACGTGACAAAGGTATCGGTGAGGGTAAAACTCGAGAAGACCATTCCGATCTGGCGAATCAGTTATTTGCAGCTTATGCTCGAGGTCGTGAAGCGGTTGAATTGGCAACCATCTTGGGTGAAGCTTCGCTGACTGATATCGACAAGATTTATATGAAATTTGCCGAAGATTTTGAAGCCAAGTTTGTCAAACAAGGAGAATACGAAAACCGCAGCATTGATGAAACTCTAAATATCGGTTGGGAATTGCTCAAAATGCTTCCAAAAGAAGAACTGAAGCGGGTTCGTGATGCCTATATCGAAAAGTATTATGAATCCTCAGAATTTTCAGTTCTGACTCAACAGGAGGGTTGAGAGTGAGACTGAACGTCAACCCGAATCGAATGGAGTTAATGAAGCTTAAAAACCGCCTGGCTATGGCCAGGCGTGGCCATAAACTTCTCAAGGATAAACTCGATGCCTTGGTGCAAGATTTTGTGAAAATAATCCGTGAAAACCGTAATCTTCGCCAAGAAGTCGAAAAAGAAATCATCAAAGCTTTCGAAGCCCAAAACAAGGCATCTCTTATGCTTTCTGAACAAGATAAAGAATTGGTCACCACCATGACTCAACAAAAAATTATCCTTGATGTCAGTACTCGTCATATCACTGGGGTAAAAGTTCCTCATTTCGAAGTCCATCTTGAAGGGAATCCTTATGCCTATGGTTTAATCAATACTCCGGCAGAATTGGATGAGGCATTCAGCTCTTTCTTTCGAGTTTTACCACTCATGATAAAATTAGCCGATGCTGAAAAAACTATCGAATTATTAGCTGTCGAGATTGAAAAAACACGTCGACGAGTCAATGCTCTCGAATATGTTTTAATCCCGAATTTAGAAGAAACCATCAAATATATCAACTTTAAACTCGATGAACTGGCTCGGGGAGCTATAACCAGTATCATGCGTATTAAGCACTAACTTTTCTATTTTGTAAATACCGATATTGTTAAAAAAGAATAAGTAAAAAAAATAAAAAGCACCCCCCTGAATACCCCCTTAATGGGGGAATAAATTGAACAATTCCCCTCTGTGGAGGGGTGCCGTTTTTTGGCGGGGAGGGTGCCTTTCATCAGTCATCCTGAGTGGTGCTTTCCCGCGTGAGGATCTCATCAGACACCATACCTGTCATCCTCTGAGCCCTCGCTTTTCGAGGGCGTGAGGATCTCATCAGACACCATACCCGTCATCCTGAGCCCTCGCTTTATGAGGGCGTGAGGATCTCATCTTTTCAATTTTTTTCATAAAAATTTTAAAGGATGGGATTCTCACATCGCAGAAGTCGCTCCTCAGAACGACGGAGTTGGATAGATATTTTCATCCTCAATTGGTGCTTTAAAGCAGCATGAGGGTCTATCCTTCTCTTAAAGGGAGGGATTGAATAGTATCGTTATTTTAAAGAGGGGAGGGAATTAGTATGAAAATTGCTATTTTGGCGGATATTCATGGAAATTACGACGCATTACAAGCAGTTGCACTTCACCTCGATGTTGCCGACAACCTGGTTGTTTTGGGGGATATTATCGGATACGGTGCTGAACCAGAACGCTGCCTTCAATGGGTTATAAAACATAGAGCTGATACTATTTTAGGGAATCATGACGCTGCCTGTGTTGGAATCCTTCCCATAACCTGGTTTAATTCCTTAGCTGCTGATGCACTTTTTTGGACAAAAAATCAACTCTCTGTTTCGAGTCAGAGTTTCTTTCAAAAAATACCCCAAGTTGTTTCCGGCTTCGTGAATGCTCATTGGGTTCATGGGAGCTTAAGGAAACCCTTAGAAGAATACATTGATATGGTTGAAAGTGCTCGGGAAATTTTTACCGGTTTTGACTTTCAAACCTGTTTTTTTGGTCACACTCACGTTGCTGAAGCTTTTCTTTACCACGAGGGGAAGGTCTTACATCCCCAATTTCCTGAAGGGGGAGAGATTCAACTTCAACCCCAAAAACGTTACCTAATTAATCCAGGAAGTGTTGGTCAGCCTCGTGATGGAAATCCCCAAGCATCTTTTGCTCTTTATGATACCGAAAAAGGGATAGTCAAAATCATTCGAATTCGGTATAATATCCAACGTGCAGCCGATAAAATTATTGCGGCAGGACTGCCGGAATATCTCTCCATACGGTTATTTGCTGGACGATAAATAAAATGCGCCCGTAGCTCAATTGGATAGAGCGTCGGCCTCCGGAGCCAAAGGTTGGAGGTTCAAATCCTCTCGGGCGCACCAGTTATTTTTCTGTACTTTTCCCGCTATTAAACCTTTTTTGGTAGTAAATTTGTTAACTACCGTATCTTTCATTAATTATAATATTCATTAATTATGATTACAAAATTATAAAATATCCTAATAGTTTTTATCAATTTTCCTTTATGATATTATATACTTAAATAAAAATTGTAAAGGAGGTGATCTCAATTCTTTTATTGTTCGAATTAATACAGTGACCCACTTAATAGTTTATATTAAAAAATTTGGAGGGAAAAAGTCATGAAAAAATTTCTCAGTATAGTTATTATTTTCGGGATATTATCTTTAGGTTTTGTAGCTATTGCACAAGAAGAACCCGTTTATCTTGGTACCGCTATTAGGAGCCTATCAAATCCCTATCATGCGGTATGGGCTGATGGAGCTACTGCGTTTGCTGATTCCTTAGGTTGGAAAGATTATAACGTTATTCAAACCTGTGAAGGCTCAAGTGAAAAACAATTAAATGATATAAAAGCTTTAGTAGCTCGTTCCCAGGGGAATGTTGTTTTCTCGATCGATCCAAACCAATCAACTGATGCACCTGCTATTGCCAATGAATTAGAAAAAAGTGGTGTTTATTTTGTTACTTGGTGGAATAAACCTGATGATGTGTCAGTTGCCGATTACAAATATTGGGTATGCCATATAACCTTTGATAATCGAGCATCAGGATATAATACAGCCAAAGCATTATTTGATACTATTGGTGGTTCAGGAAAAGTTTTCGCTCTTCAAGGATTATTAGGAAATAGCGCTGCAATTGAACGTTGGGAAGGTTTCGAAAAGGCTTTAACTGAATATCCGGAAATAGAGCTAGTCGGATGGCAAGCTGCTGATTGGGAAAAAGTTAAAGCTTATAATCATGTTTCCAATGCTCTGATAGCAAATCCCGATATAAAAGCAATATGGTGTGCTAATGACTCAATGGCAATTGGAGCATTAGAAGCTTTACGGGCTCGGGAATTAGTGGGTAAAGTTCCAGTATCAGGTGTTGATGCTATACCTGAAATGATTACAGCAATTAAAAATAAAGAAGCTGTCGCTACTGTGGCATCTGATGCTTTTTGGCAGGGAGGAATGGGTTTATCCATACCCTTAGCGGT
>JAAYUT010000243.1 GCA_012517485.1 Candidatus Atribacter fermentans | reverse complement strand
ATATAACAAGCAGTTCAATGAGTATCCGGCCAAGAAAAATATCACTCTAAAACACTTGCTTAACCAAACCACCGGATTAAAGTGGGATGAATGGTTTTTCCCATACAACTATGCGTCGAACAGCCTGATAGCCCTTTTGGAAAGTAAAGCGAATTGGATTGACCATTTTTTTAACCTACCTGTGGATACCTTGGCGGGTATAAAGTTTAACTATAACAGTTTATCGTCGCAGGTAATTGCTGAGGTGGTAAGCAGGGTTAGTGGCATGCCATTCAACCAGTTTGTCGTGGAAAATATCTTTAAACCGTTAGGCATTGACCAATACCGTTGGGATGAATACCCCAATAATCCATTCCCTGCATGGGGAGGAATATCCCTAACCACCCTCGATATGGCCAAGATTGGCCTATTGATGCTCAACAACGGAAGGTACAGGAACATGCAGATAGTTTCGGCAAGCTGGATAAACAATTCCATAACCATTCATTCAGTATATAATCAGAGCACTGGCTATGGCCTACACTGGTGGGTTGAGCATCAAATTGGCGAGCCTTTAATGTACTATGCGGCAGGCTACGGCGACCAGTACGTGTTTGTTGTTCCGGAAAAAGAGATAGTTATTGCAATTAACGCGCAAAACTTTTCCGATTACCAATGGCCTAAACCGGTTATTGATATTGCCAGAGCAATTGTAACCTCAATTTGAAAAAAGTAACCCCTAATACCAATCGTTATGTCAAAACTCAAAACTAATTATCTGGGAATAGAGCTGCGGAACCCGCTGATAGTGGGTGCATCGTCGCTCACGTCAAACATCGATACCCTGAAGGCCATTGAGAAGGCTGGAGCGGGTGCCGTTGTTTTTAAATCGCTTTTTGAGGAACAAATCCAGCTTGAGGAGCTGGAGCTGGAGAATGAGCTTGAGGAGTACAACGAGCGCCATGCCGAAATGGTTAAGCTATTTCCAACCCTTAAACATGCAGGCCCGGCCGAACATCTGGCCAAGCTAAAAAAAGCAAAGGAAACGCTTGGGATTCCGGTTATAGGGAGCCTTAACGCCATGCACCCCGATACATGGGCTGAGTATGCTCAAGCCATTGCCGATACCGGTGTCGACGCCCTTGAGCTGAACTTTTACACCACCCCCAAGGATTTTGAGGTTGAGGGAAAAACAATCATTCAATCGCAGGTTGAGGTGCTGCAAAGCGTAAAAGAAAAAATTAAAATTCCTATTAGCGTTAAGCTTAGCCCATTCTATACCAACCCGCTGGATGTTATTCGGCGGTTCGACGAGACCGAAGTTGATGGCTTTGTTCTGTTCAACAGGCTATTTCAACCCGATATCGATATCGAAAAGGAGGAGCTGGTACAAACCATTATCCTCAGCGACTCCTCCGACCACAGGTTACCCTTGCGGTTTACCGGATTGCTTTACGGCAATATTGCTGCCGATATATGTGCTGCCACCGGCATTATGAATGGTAACGATGCCGTTAAGATGATTCTGGCTGGTGCCGATGCTTTCCAGGTTGTTAGTACGCTTTACAGGAATGGCATTGACCATATTACCGAGATGCTCGCCCAAATTGAGGGCTGGATGAACAAAAAGGGGTATAAGTCCATTGACGATTTTAGGGGAAAGCTGGCCAAAAAGAACCTACACGACCCATTTGCATACCGCCGTGCCCAGTATGTGGATATCCTGCTCCGCTCCAACGAAATAATTAAGACCAATGCCCTGAAGTAAAGAGAAATTCTATAAAAATGAAAGCCGGCCTGGGATGCAGGCTTTTTGTATTAACGGTCGGCGGTTGATGACGCTGGGGAGTGAAACTCCAGCGGCGTCATCGGCCGCGAAGCCGAAACTAAGTTAGTAATATTTTTGGTATTTGTATCATCAGCCCCAGTGAAATAAACTGCCTGTTATGTGCCGAATTTTTATTTTTTCTTTTCTAATTCAATTTTTGTAAGTCTTTCTTCTAATTGTTTTATTTGGTTTTCAAGATTTTCTATTTTTAATTTTAATTCAAGATACTTATCTCCACTAAGAGTGCCTTTAAATGCATATCTTTTCGCTGGTAGAGTAGGTTTTCTTGACACACTTTTGATTTCAATACTTTCCTTTTTTTGTGGCTTTGTTGTTTCTGTATTAGTTTTCTTTTTCCCAATTCCTAAGGGTGGAACAGACAGCATCTCAGGTTGTTTCTTGCTAGATTTTTCTTTTTTCATTTTACTACTTATTACAATTTATACTTAAAATAGCATATATGATGAAAGATGCAATTCCAAGAATTAATAAAAAAACAGAAAAGAAATGTAAGAGTTTTGTTGCCCTATTCCACTTATCGCTTATAGAATCTTCTTCTAATAATTTCAAATCAAAAGCTTTTATTGATGTCAGATGAAATACTAGACTGATAACTATTGTGAGAGCAAATAGTATCCAAGTGGATATCAGCCAATTTAAAAATTGTCCATTTTTATCGATTGAGAGAATTTTTTCTGAAAAAGTAATCGTAAGAACTAGTCCTCCACTCGCAACATAGATTATTAGTTTCTCAAATTCACTTTCTGATTGCTTTCTTAAATCTAAAAGTATCCTTTTCTCATCATCATTTTCCATAGTCAATCATAATTTGGAACACAACTCATTTATAACCATACCAAAAGTAATTTTATACATCTATTTTGGGCGTATAACCGTACTTTTTGTAAGGTTTATTTAAACAAAAGTAAAATATTTTCACAAATCATCATAAGACCTTTTATTTTCTTGCAAACCATTTTCCCTAACACTTGAAGCTTTTCGTTTATGATTGATAGTGAGTTTCATAGAACGCAGATTACGCTGAATTATTGGATTTACACAGTTTTAGATTAACCAACCACTAAACACCAAAAACCAAACACTTTCTCCCCTTTACACTGCACACTGCACACTACCTTATTCCATGTCGTTCCAACGCCTATCAAAAGCTATGTACATTTTAAAGGTAAATCCGTGGT
>JAAYUT010000242.1 GCA_012517485.1 Candidatus Atribacter fermentans | reverse complement strand
TCCTCTGAGAACTACTGCTCCTGATTGGCCAGAAAATAATCCGACCTTTACGACTTTGGAAGAATCCAAAAAACACCTTGAAGGAGGTTTAGCCAATTTAAAAGTTGCTTTTCCAGAAATCAACTGGCCAGGAGCAACCGAATATACTGAATCTCTCGCTCGCTGGGTGCAGAGAGCGATGAGTGGAGAAGTGACTCCTGAAGTGGCAGTAGAAGAAGCAGCAAAAGAGTGGGAAGCCATTCGAGATAGACTGGGTAAGGAAAAACAAAAAGAGTATTATCGAGAGTTTTTAGAAGCTGGTCGAAAATTAGGTTTCTGGAAGTAGGAATATTTTTTTTGACAAGTGTGTGAGTGAAAAGTGAAATAGTTTTTTTTGGGGTTCACTCCCCTGAACTCTACGAAATGACTATGAGAAAGGAGCTGCAAGATGTCTCAGTACAAAATGAGAAAAACAAAGACTCCTTATTATCTCATCATTCCACCTCAATTTTTAATTTGGGTGGTGGTCATTTTCCCCCTTCTTTGGGCTGTTTATATTTCCTTTCATAATTGGAATCCAACAATTTCCCCGGAAAGAAGTTTCGTAGGTATTAGTAACTATTTAAATGTTCTCAGAGATATTCGTTTTCTTTCTTCTTTGGGAAGAATGGTTTTCTATTCCGGATTGGGTGTGACTATTCAACTGGTTTTGGGCACAGCTGTTGCTTTAGCACTTGTAGAGCATATTCGTACTCCACGGTGGAGGACGACGGTTCTGGTTTTATTTTTACTTCCAATGATGATGGCAGAGGCAGTAGCGGCTCAAATGTGGACTCTCCTGATTACAGATACGGGAACAATCAATAACATTTTAGTTTGGTTAGGACTTTCCCCAATTGGTTGGAGAGCAAAAGAATTAGCATTGACAACTATTATGATCGTGGATATCTGGCAGTGGACTGCTTTACCACTTCTTATTGCTTATGCAGCAAGGATATCGATTCCAGATGGTCTTTACGAGTCAGCACGGTTAGATGGTGCTTCAAAGTGGTTAATTTTGAAAAAAATTACTCTTCCCTATATGCGAATTCCTTTAGCAATTGCCTTTCTTTTAAGATTTATGGATTCATATAAATTTTTAGATAAAGTTTTTATCATGACATATGGTGGTCCAGGTACGGCAACAGAACTCCCGACTTTCTATCTCTATCAAACTGCTTTCTCTTATTTTAAAGTTGGCTATGGAGCTGCCATGTCTTGGATTTTTGGCATTATTGCGATAATTGCCATGTTTTTCTTCTGGAAATTAGTTAAAAGTGTGTAAAAATTGAGGTGTATCAAAATGAAAAAGATAAAATGGGGAAGATTTTTTGGGTTATTATGCCTCACTGTTTATGGGATATTTGTACTATTCCCTATTTATTGGACTGTGAACACCTCTTTTAAAGAGGTAGGAGATGTTTATAAAGTTCCTCCTTCTTTTTTCCCAACCCATTTTACTCTTGAAGCCTATAAATTTGTCCTTCAAGGGACAGGGAGAATTGCACTTTCAAATAGTCTCATCGTTGCGATAGGAGCAACGTTGATTGCAGTTTTTTTGGGAACTTTGGCAAGTTATGCTTATTCACGATATCCCTTTACTGGTTTAACCAACGAAGGAGCTCAATTTAATTTATTGACAGTTCGAATGTTTCCACCTATTGCTTTCCTCCTTCCAATTTTCTGGTTGTGGAAAACTTTAGGATTACTTGATACCCATTTCGCTCTTATTATTACCTATTCTGCTTTTAATCTTCCTTTAGCAGTTTGGCTTCTTAAGGGATTTATGGATTCATTACCACGGAGCATAGAAGAAGCGAGTTACGTGGATGGTTATAATTTTTTAAAAACGGCACGAAGAGTCGTTTTACCCCTCATTGGTTCTGGTTTAGCAGCAACAGTTGCTCTATGCTGGATTTTCATATGGAATGAGTTTATTATTGCCTATTTATTAGGTGGTACTGATGTCATTCTTTATACAGCTTATTTACCAGCACTTCGAAGGGGAATGCGAATAATGTGGAATCAAATTGCTGCTTTATCAGTTTTAGCCATTATTCCATCTGTCTTAATTTTGGTTTTCTTTCGAAAGTATCTCATAAAGATTTATCTCAAATAATAAGGAGAAAATTGATGATCAATGTATCTATTTCTCATATATTTAAAATATACGGGAAAAAAATAGCTTTACAAGACATCAATGCTCAGATAAAGAGCGGATCTTTTTTTTGTATTTTAGGAGAACCAGGGGCTGGGAAGACGACACTTTTACGAATTATAGCTGGCTTGGAAATTCCCGAAAATGGGAACATTTTTTTTGATGGAAAAGAGATGACTCTTGTAACTGCTCAAAAAAGAGACATTGCCATGGTTTTTCAAGATTTTGCTCTATATCCTCATATGACTGTTTTTGAAAATATTGCGAGCCCTTTAAGAGCTATTCGGTTAGACGAAAGGATCATAAAGGAAAGAGTTCAAAAGGTAACAAGTTTTCTCAAAATAGATTATTTACTTGATCGCTCTCCTCTCAATATTAGTGGAGGCGAGAAACAGAGAGTAGCTATTGCACGCTCTTTAGTGAAGGAGCCTAAAATTTCTCTTTTTGATGAACCATTAGTAAACCTTGATTTCAAGATTCGTGAGGATATGAGAGCCCAATTCAAACTAATGCAAAGGGAATTTCAACAAACGATTGTTTTTGCAACTCCCGATCCGGTGGATGCCATGTCGATGGCTGATGAGGTCCTCATATTACACGAAGGGAAAGTTCAACAGCTTGCCACTGTTTGGGAAGCATACTACCGACCTAAAAATCTTTTTGTTGCAACCTATTTAGGATTTCCTCTCATGAATATTTTAGAGGGAAAGATCTCTCAAAACCAATCGAAGCTATTGTGGAATTCTTCTGAATCTCAAATAGATTTAACTGGATTTCCTGGAATTCAGGAAGTCAAAGGAGAAAAAATGTTCATTGGCATTCGACCCGAACATATTATCCTTGAAAAAGTTGACGAATCACATGTATCTTGGGAGGGGATAGTCTCGTTAAGTGAGGTAATAGGTTCAGATACCATCGTTCATTTAAAAATGGGGAGTCAAACTAATCTTCGTGCTTTCATGCCTGGAATTTATCGGGTTACTATTGGAGAGAAAGTAAAAATCGGTTTCCAAAAAAATGATTTATACATTTTTAATGAGAGTGGGGAATGTATTTATTTTCCAAAAAGAAATGAATCTCCTTTAAAGACACATTGAAAGGAAAAAACGATGGCTCGTGTTTTTCTTGAAAATATAAGAAAAGTTTTTGATAATAAAGTTATTGCGGTAGATGATTTGACCTTAGAAGTCCCTGATAAAGGCTTAGTGAGCCTCCTTGGACCCTCTGGATGTGGAAAAACAACGACCATGAGAATTATTGCAGGTTTAGAGTCTCCTACTCGAGGTCGAGTCTTTTTCGATGAAAATGATATGACTGATGTCCTTCCAGAGGCAAGAGATGTTGCTATGGTTTTTCAATTTCCAGTTATTTATCCGGGAATGAATGTGTATGAAAATATTGCCTTTCCACTTATTGCTCGTAAAATGCGTAAAAATGAGGTTCGAAAAAAAGTGGAGGAAGTAGCAAAAATTTTTGAAATTACCGAACTTTTAGAAAAAAAGACTCATACTCTTGACGCAGGATCGAAACAAAAAATAGTTTTAGCGAGGACATTTGTAAGACGTCCTAAAATGTATCTTCTCGATGAACCATTAACTGCGGTTGATCCGAGAACAAGGTTAGAGCTTCGAACGATCTTGAAGAGATTACAATCTGATTTAGGTCAAACGATGATTTATGTGACTCATGATCAGAGCGAATCGTTAACGCTGGCTGATAAAATTGCAGTAATGAATGAAGGAAAACTTTTGCAATACGATTCACCTGAAGAGGTATACAGAAATCCAGTGAATACTTTTGTAGGATATTTTATTGGAAATCCAGGAATGAATTACATGAATTGTTCTCTCAATGAAGAGCAGGGAAAATGTCTACTGGATGCTCACGATTTTCGTCATTTTTTACCCCATATTTCTATTAAAAACTTAGGGGAAAAACGATCATTCATTGTAGGTATCCGTCCAGAAAATGTAGAAGTCAGTTTTGAATCGCAAAAAGATTGGGTACCGGCTGAATGTATTCTCTCTGAACCAATTGGGAGTCGAGTTGTTTTACACTTAAAAATTGGTGATAAAGTAATTAAAGCAAAAGTACCCCATATAGAGGTTGAAGTTGGTTCTCCAGTTTGGTTTCGATTTCCAGAAGAAGCTTTAAAATTCTTTGATAATGAAACACTTGAGGCAGTTAAAATATGGTAGTGATAGGAAATATCCTGAATATACCACCCCAGCGTTAATACTATCGACGATTTTTTCGATTTTCCACAGAGTCACCTTTTACTAAGCCATTATTGAACTCCTTCACCTGAGAATTGAGAAAATTAAGTGAATAAAATTTTCTTTGATGAAGGAATCACCAAGGTTATTCCTGACCGGTTGATCCGTCACTACCATCCCTTGATGTTTACTGAAAAGCGTTATCGTTTGAGGTCTTCGGGCTTAAACCATTCATCTCATAGAGGTTTCGGAATTTTAATTTGTCAAATACTGTATATTTGATTTGCCAAAAACATTAATGAAGATTTCAACGAGTTCTGGATCAAACTGAGTCCCACTGCATCGTCGGAGTTCCTCAAGTGCTTCATCAGAACTAATCACTTTCCGATATGGTCGACCACTCGTCATAACATCAAAAGCATCAATAATAGCAATAATTCTAGCTGAGAGGGGGATTGCATTCCCTTTTAATCCTTGCGGATATCCTTTTCCATCCCAACGTTCATGGTGAGTTAATATTCCTTCAGCAATAGGTTGAAAATCTTGACAAGATGTAATAATTCGGTAACCGATCTCAGGATGTTTTTTAATTTCCTCCCATTCTTGAGAGGTCAATTGAGTCGGTTTTAAAAGGATACTTTTTTTGATTGATATCTTTCCAATGTCATGCAAAGCTGAAAGGAGCATGAGATTATTTAGCTGGGTATTGGTAAAATTTAGTGACCGCCCCATTTCCAAACTCATCATTTGGAGATGAAGGGGATGTTCTTCAGTTTCAAAATGGGTTTTCTGGAGGGATTGTTTCAGAGACTTGATGATATCATGACGGACACTATCCCGTTACAAATTTTTATTTTTATACATCCGATCTTCGGCTAATTTGAAAAGTTCATCAATATCTTGACCGTCAATCTCTTTGGTAGCTGTTCCAAGAGCTATACTCACCGGTACAGTATAATCCATCTTATCTTTTAGTGAATGCCTGATTCGATCACATATGATACGAACAGTTTTTTCTTCAACACATGGAAATAAGATGACAAACTCATCGCCTCCCCATCGAGCAATGATGTCATCCTTTCGGCATGATTGACGAAGTACTTCAGCGGTTTTACATAAAACTCGATCTCCTTCATAGTGTCCAAAACTATCATTGATCAGCTTTAAACCATTGAGATCTCCCACAATAAGGCTTAATGGATAAAGCTTTTCATCATCGAACTGTTGGAGTTTTTTTTCAAAAAAATGACGATTGTAAAGACCGGTGAGTGAATCGTGATTAGTTAAATATTGGACATTTGTTTCAGCTTTTTTCCGAACGCTAATGTCGGTAAGAATAGTAACTACCTGATTCCGTTTGGGGCTAAAAGCGATCACTTCGAAGAATCGATCAACTAAAGTAAAATAGGTTTCGAATCGAGCTGGAATTTGAGTTCGAGCGACACTTTCACAGATTTCTATAAAACCAGAGTCAAAAGAAGGACAGGCATCAAGCAGTGAATATCCAATCATCTCATTTCGTTTGCGGTCTATCATTTGTTCAAAAGTAGTGTTCACCTCACGAATAAAAAGCTTATTTTCACTATTTCCTTTTTCTCTGGAGCGGATTTCACAAATGATAAAACCTTCACCAATTTGAGCAAATAACTGACGGAATTGTTCTTCACTTTGAGCAGTTCTTTTCAAAATTGAAAAAATAAGAGCTATACAGACTATTCCAATGATTGATAGGACTAAAAGAAAGGAAATTACACTGGATCTTCCCTGATTATAGACATGCCGTGGAAGATTTATGTGTAATCGGAGTGCAGGTCTACCAAGAATATCTGCAAGGATTGTTGAACCTGAAATATTATTTTGATCAAGAGGGAGAACCACTATAGGTGTGTACTTTATTATTGATTGAGGATCAGAGTTAAATTGATCCTCTTTCACTTCAGTTTCATTTAAAGAAGATATTTGAAGTGGAAGTAGAATATTGTCACTTAAAACCTTGATGAGTGGTTCATCTAAATAACGGGCGAATATGAATGCACCACGGATTGGACCATCAACATTGCTGGTTAGAATCGGACAAGAGGCAAAGAGCAAAGGACCTTCGGGAAGCATGATTAATCCTTTTGCAGAATCAGTCGTTTGTTGAAAATTGGTCAGAAAACGATGGTTCTTCAAATATTCAATAAAACTCGTGGGGACAGGTGTGATTGTTTTAGTTTGCATATTATACCCTTTGGCATAAACTACCGTTCCTGATACATCGACAATAGCGACAATATTTAATCCCAGCGTATTGAAGGTGCTCTCAACAAAGTTAGTTTGAATATAGCTGTCATTTTTCTCTAGAATATAAGCATAGGTATCGTCCCAAGTTGCATAATCACTAAGTTTAGCTTGCAAAAATGAAATTTCGCTGGAAAGGGCACCAAGCCCTCTTTGAACATTTTGTTGGATATCCTGTTCTTCAAGAATAGAAAAACTATTCAGAATGATGTATTTTGAAGCAATAAAAACACAAAATATTACACAAACAATTGTTACACTGATGATATATAAAGTTTTAATATACAGTGACATTAGCATTCTCCCTTAATACAATCTCATCTTAGAATGGTTTTTTGAATTTTTACATATACAATATCGGCAAATTAGGCGAGTTTATTATTCAGAAGAAATTTATTGAATTTTTTTTCTTCGCTTCAAAAGAGAAGAAAGAGAAATTTCAAGATTCTTTTACTGCTACACCATCTAATTGTTACAAGTGATAGGTTTAGTTTTGTTCAAATTATTAAAAAACCAAAAAAAGGATGATGTAGCTATTTATAATCGTCTAAAAAATTAGGACACTTTTTGAAAAGAAGTGGTTTGATAATATTGGCAATTTCAGGTTTTTAAAGAGGGAACTGAGGGAAACGGAAAAATAGATTTGTAACTCAACAAAGAAAATGGTGAGCCATGAAGGATTCGAACCTTCGACACCCGGATTAAAAGTCCGGTGCTCTACCACCTGAGCTAATGGCCCACTCGTCAACTGGAAAAATATATATCAATTTGATAGTTCTGTCAACCGGTTTTAAGATTTTCGTGAAATATTGGAGAGAGAATGTTGGTAGAATCAATGAACAAATAATCAATGCCTTTATATTTCTTTGATTTCATTGCTCCATCTCCCTTGAAGGGAGAAGGAGAGGATGAGAGAAATATTTTTTATTCAGGACTCACTATATTTATCAAATATAAATATGTTAAACTTAAAATATGAGGTATGGTCGATTTATAATTTCTAAAAATATTCTGGAACTGATTCCAGAAGCTCAAAAAGTCCTAAATAAAAATCCACAGGTGATTTTTGCTTACCTGTTTGGTGGATTAGCTAAAAATCATTTATCATCACTGAGTGATGTAGATATTGCTGTTTATCTCATTGCAAATAATGAGTTAGAAGTTAAATTGAATCTTTTGAACCAGTTAGGCCAAGCTTTAAAAACTGATGAAATTGATCTGGTTATTTTAAATACCGCATCCTTGCCATTGAAAGCCAGAATTATTCAGAATAAAAAAGTTTTGATTGATAAAGATCCAAACCTTAGATACTCATTTGAATCATTGACTTTGAGAGAATATTTTGATTTCTCTATTAAAGAGAAAGACATTCTTTATCGGAGATATAAAATTGGTTGATAAGATTCTGATATTAAGAAAATTAGCTAACTTTGATGAATTTCTAAATCAATTAAGCGAATTTATCGAGATAACAATTGATGAATATATGCAGGACTGGAAGATACAAAGAATTGTCGAAAGAACTTTCCAGATTTTAATCGAGACGGGGATTGATATTGCAAATCATATTATTTCTGATCAGGAATTCAGAATTCCTGTAAGTTACAGCGATACCTTTTAAGTACTTCAAGAAAACAATATTATTAATAATAAGCTTTATCAATCACTCGAAAAGATGGCAAAATTTAGAAATTTAATTGTTCATAATTATGATAAGATTGATTCAGCATTCATAATATCAATTTTAAGAAACAATCTCGATGATTTTACCGATTTTAAAAACTCTGTGCTGAAATGGATGAGTCAGAAAAAATAGTAAAATTTTCAAGAAAAGTACTAAATTCATTTACCCTCAACTGATTACACCTTATGACCTTTTGTCTTTATCGGATCCAAAACTTTTCATTCTAAAATTAAAGTATAACTCCTAATATTATTTAGGGGCGGAGAAATCAGTCTGCCCTGAACAGAATCTCATCCTTTAAAAATATTTTTTAAAAGAATCTAAAAGAAGAGATCCTCACGGCTTCAAAAAGCGAAGCCTCAGGATGACACCTTCGGTGTCAGATGAGATCCTCACAACACGGGAAAGTACTCCTAAGAATTACAGATAAAAGCAAACCCCCTTTGAAACTCCCTTAATGTGAGGAATTCATTGGTCGTATTTTTAGGACAAAAGAGAAAAAGAAATAAAGAAAAAATTCATTTTGCCCCTTGCAAAAAAGGCCGGATGCTATTAGAATACTATTTGCCAGTGAAATGGTAATTTAAAGTAGCACCTTGAAAACTGAATAGAATCTGTCAGGAATACACTTCAATCAATCAAACCTTTTGTTGAAACCTGATCAAAAAAAAGAATTTTAGGATTTTGCGGTCAAGTTAAGAAAGGGCGTACGGTGGATGCCTTGGCGTCAAGTGGCGATGAAGGACGTGGCCAACTGCGATAAGCTTCGGGTAGCTGTAAGCAAGCGTTGATCCGGAGATCTCCGAATGGGGCAACCCGCTGGAGCAAACCTCCAGCATCCTCTTCATTGAGGAAGCAAACCAGGGGAACTGAAACATCTCAGTACCCTGAGGAACAGAAAACAACCGTGATTCCCGAAGTAGCGGCGAGCGAACCGGGAACAGCCTAAACCGTATCCGTGTCAAGCCCGGAAGCGTTGCGGATACGGGGTCGTGGGACCAACTGTGGTTCTGTCCGGCAGGACCAAAGAGTTACCAAATACCCTGGTAGTCGAAGAGGTCTGGAAAGCCTCGCCAAAGACGGTGACAGCCCGGTAGACCAAACCAGCGGTATCTCTTGGTTGGGGATCCCAAGTACTGCGGTCCACGTGGAATTCCGTGGGAATCTGGGGGGACCACCCCCTAAGGCTAAATACTCCTTGACGACCGATAGTGAACCAGTACCGTGAGGGAAAGGCGAAAAGACCCCCGGGAGGGGAGTGAAAGAGAACCTGAAACCGTATGCCTACAAAACGTAGAAGGGCGATGATCCGGACTTAGTCCGTATCCGCCTGACTGCGTGCCTTTTGGAGAATGAGCCGGCGAGTTACGGTGATTGGCGAGGTTAAGTGGGTTCCCCACGAAGCC
>JAAYUT010000241.1 GCA_012517485.1 Candidatus Atribacter fermentans | reverse complement strand
ATCTCGAAAGCACCATATACAATTTGTTCTGAAACACTCTTTTTTCCCTTTAACATGACTTTGTTCATTAACCGTGCAACATCAATACTATTGTAAACTGGATCTGGTTGGATTTCTCTTTTTGTAACCGGACCTTTTCTCGGCAAAACCCTTCACTCTCCTTATGATTTTGGTCTTTTCGCTCCGTATTTTGAACGGCCCTGTTTACGATTCTCAACCCCAGCCGTATCAAGCGTACCACGAATTATATGGTACCTCACCCCAGGAAGATCTTTTACTCGACCACCACGGATAAGAACCAGGGAATGTTCTTGAAGATTGTGTCCTATTCCTGGAATATAAGCTGTCACTTCAATCCCATTGGTCAATCGAACACGGGCGACCTTCCGCAATGCCGAGTTGGGCTTTTTCGGAGTAATCGTCCAAACCCGGGTGCACACTCCTCTTTTTTGAGGAGAACTCTTTAAAGCAGGAGCACTGCTTTTCCTCTTCGGCTGCTTTCTACCTTGTCGAACCAACTGGTTTATAGTCGGCATATCGTTCCTCCCTCTTAATATCTTATTCTCTCCTGAATCAAATAAATTTATTTCTGAATATTTTTGTTATTTCTTTATACTATTGTATTTTTATTGGCATCCTTAAGCGCAACGGAGCAATTTTATCAGCATTAAAAATGAATGTCAACTCACGTTTTAGTAATTTTCAACAAAAAAAGTGGGAGTTTGCCACTCCCACTTTTTTTAATCTTTTCTTCGTCCTTTTTAGTCATCAAAATCGTTCTCATCAGCTTCTTCTTCGTTGTCGTCGTCGATTTGACTTTCAAAATGGCCGAACTCATTGAAATCTTCATCCAATTCTTCATCTTCAATTTGGTTTTGATGAGGATGAAGAATATCTTCAATATTGACCTCCTCTTCGTAATTCATCAGTTCACGGAGATCGACTCCCTGATCCTCATGAAGAGCCAATTCACTTGAATCTTTCAGGTATTCTTCGTTTTCCAATCTGACTTTCCGATAATCTGGAAAACCTGTTCCAGCTGGAATAATCTTACCGATTATTACATTTTCTTTGAGTCCAACCAGTTCATCAACTTTTCCTTTTATAGCCGAATCCGCCAAAACGTGAGTCGTCTGTTGGAAAGAAGACGCTGATAAAAAGCTCTCGGTGGCCAAAGAGGCTTTGGTAATTCCCAGAACAACTGGTCTTCCCGTGGCGACTTGTTTAATTCCTGCCAAATAAACGACGTTTTCAACTAAGCTTCTGGTTTCAGTCTCGGCATCAGCTTCCCGTATGAGTAAATATTCGACGTTATCATCAGCTATTCTGATTACTCCCTCGCGATCGATCGTTTCTCCTGCTTTAATTAAAATTGAGCCATTTTCTCCAATTGAAATATCTTGAGCTGCGATTTTCCCTACAACTTCTCTTTCTAAAAGTTCACTCAATCGCCCTTCAATGGAAATGAAACGTCCATCTCCCAATTGAATTTCTTTCACATCTTCCATAACTAATCGCCGTGCTACCGCCCGGCTTATTTGCTGACCAGAGGCTATAATCAAATCACCATTTTTTGGGCTTATAATGTCTTTTTCTACTTCCTTTCCAAGAATTTCTTCTCGTAATTCCCGAATGAGGCTCTCTTTAATTTGGAAAGTTTCAACATTTTTCCAGACCACAATCCGATCGATGTTATGACCTTCAATCAAGCCTTGATGATGTGCTTCAATTTTAGTGTTGGCAGCAAGAACGACTTCTCTGGTTTTTGGGTCGATTATATCTTGGGCTAAAATTGCGCCTTTCAGTTTTTCCCAGGTTGACTTCTCTCGTGTTCGAAGAATAACTGGACCTAAATCAGCAATGTGTTCTATTTTGTTTTCATTAATCACTTCACCGGTTTTGACCAAAACTGCTCCATTTTGATCGAGAATGTCATCAACACTCACCTGGTCTTTTAATTCGGATTTCAATAAACGGTACCCTCGAATGATTTTATAAGGTGTCTGGTCCTTATCAATTAAATAAAAAGGCTTACAATCAGTAGAAAGAATTATCTTTAACTTTTCTTCATCAATTGCTTCTCCTTTTTGCACGATAGCCTCTCCAGAAATATCAAAAGCCGGTTCTCGTAATGTGAATCCTTCAAAAAGTGAAAGAGCTTTCTCTAAAACCAATCGATTTTCTTCATTAATTCGATTATTTTCCCGCTCAAAATCGTCTATATGGACTAACTCGCCTGAGAGGAGCTCGGTATCACCGGCATTTTCAACCATAACCTTATTCAGGCGTGCAATCTGTCGTACAATGGTTTCAATATGCTTATCATTGATATTGACACCTTGAGAAAGGTACACTGATTGAATTTCTTCAACTAAATGGTTTTGAACTTCCCGTATCCCTTTAATTCGAAGGATATCTCGAGGATTAATTGGACCTAAGGTTAAACGATCCCCAGCTTTCACTCGGGTATTCTCACTCACCTTAATCCGAATATCGGGTGGAACTAAATAGACTCGGTCAGATTGGTCGGCTTCATCTTCATCGGGTTGAACAATGATTTTCCTTCTATTTCCAACGGATTCAATCTTTTTTACTTCTCCATCAATATCGGAGAGAATAGCAGCTTTTTTCGGCTTTCGGACTTCAAACAGCTGTTCGACCCGTGGAAGACCTTGGGTAATGTCCTCACCTGCAATTCGAATCCCTCCGGTATGGAAGGTTCTCATAGTTAACTGAGTGCCTGGTTCGCCAATTGACTGAGCAGCAAGAATCCCAACCGACTCTCCAATGTCTACCAACTTACCAGTTGCCAAGTTTCTTCCATAACATTTTGCACAGACTCCATACCGAGATTTACAGGTCAGAACGGATCGAATTTTTAATTCTCGAATTTTATATTCCTGAAGTTTCTGGACAATCTCTTCATCGACTTCTTCACCGGCAGCCAAGATAAGCTGATCAGTTCCGGGAATATATACATCATTGAGAACTATACGACCTAAAACTCTTTCTTCAAAATATTCAATCACATTATCATTTTCATCTTTTAAATCTCCGATCATAATTCCATCATCAGTTCCGCAATCAATTTCACGAACAATCATGTCTTGAGAAACGTCAACAAGTCTTCGAGTAAGATAACCTGATTTTGCGGTTCTTAGTGCCGTATCAGCTAATCCTTTTCGAGCACCATGGGTCGATATAAAGTATTCCAAAACTCCTAACCCTTCGCGGAAGTTCGCTCGAATAGGATATTCGATAATTCGACCTGAAGGATCAGCCATCAATCCCCGCATTCCTGCCAATTGGCTGATTTGTCGAATACTTCCTCGAGCGCCTGATTTCGCCATCATGTTAACCGGATTAAAATCATCCAGCAAATCCAAGATTGCCTCAGCGACTTTGTTGGAAGCATCAGTCCAAATATCGATAACTGACTGCTCCCGTTCTTCTCCAGTAATCAACCCTTCATTATAATGGTCATTGGTATCAGCAACTCGTCGGGTTGCTTCCTCGATAATGGTGAATTTTTTATCTGGTATTTCCAAATCCACAACCCCAATGCTGGTTCCTGATTGGGTCGCATAATGAAAACCTAATCTTTTTATTCGGTCAAGGGTTTCAACGGTAATTTGGTTTCCAAATTTTCTAAAACATAAATCAACAATATCCGAAAGTTTCTTTTTGGTCATCGGTTCATTATAGAAAGGCATTCCTTGAGGAAGAACCTGATTAAAAATGACCCGGCCAATTGTTGTCACAGATATATGCGAATCTCTCTCTTGAATTTCTCGAATATAAATCGGTTCATGAAGATCGACTTGTTTGTATTCAAAAGCCAGGAGTGCTTCATCGATATCGAGAAATCGTTTTGGTTTTCTTTCTTTGGTTTCTTTTTTCATCAGAGTTAAGTAGTAACAACCTAAAACCATATCTTGAGTTGGTACTGCTATTGGTCGACCAGATGCTGGTGAAAGGATGTTGTGAGATGAAAGCATTAGAATTTCTGATTCAGCCTGAGCTTCTGCAGAAAGCGGAACATGAACCGCCATCTGATCACCATCGAAATCGGCATTAAAAGCCGGACAAACCATAGGATGGATATGAATGGCATTCCCTTCAACTAAAACCGGTTGAAATGCTTGAACGCTCAATCGGTGTAAAGTTGGCGCTCGGTTCAGAAGAACGGGATGTTCGGCAATGACTTCTTCTAATACCTCCCAAACTTCATCGCGGGTTTTCTCGACCATTCTTTTGGCACTTTTAATATTATGGGCATGCCCTTTATCAACTAACCCTTTCATGATGAAAGGTTTAAATAATTCTAACGCCATCTTCTTAGGAATTCCGCATTGATCAAAATTCAACTGGGGACCAGCTACGATGACTGAACGACCAGAATAATCAACTCTTTTCCCTAATAAATTTTGGCGAAAACGACCTTTCTTTCCTCGAAGCATGTCACTCAGTGATTTAAGTGGCCGATTGCCAGGTCCTAAAACGGGACGCCCTCTTCGGCCATTATCAAATAAAGCATCCACAGCTTCCTGAAGCATGCGTTTTTCATTTTTTACAATAATATCAGGGGCTCCCAGTTGAAGTAATCTTTTCAAACGATTGTTGCGGTTAATGACTCTCCGATAGAGGTCGTTTAAATCGGAGGTCGCAAATCGACCACCATCCAATTGAACCATAGGACGCAAATCGGGCGGAAGAACTGGAATCACTTCCAATATCATCCATTCCGGTCGGTTCCCTGATTTACAAAAGGACTCGACAACTTGAAGCCTTTTGATGATTTTCTTGGCTTTTTGACCGGTCGCTTCCTTCAGCTCTTTTCGCAAACTTCGAGCTAAAGCCTGAACGTCTAAAGTTTTAAGAATCTCTCTGACTGCTTCAGCTCCAACGCCGCTTTTAAAATCTTTATCATATTGAGGAAGGAGTTTCGCTTCGGTTTCAAGAATCATCTGGGCTTTTTTCAAACCGGTTGATCCCGGATCAATAACCAGATAGCAAGGTTCCTCGGCAGTATCGGTTAAGATCTCTTCTTCAAAAAGGTCGCCATAGGTCTCCCGCAATTGATAGATTTCCGATTCAGAAACTTCTTCATCTCGTTGATAAGGAAAAATTCGAACATCAATAACTTCATAACGATTGGTATCTTTTTCTTCTACAGTAAAACTTTCCTTAAATTTAGTACGAAACCGAGTAAGCTCTTTAGCCGACAGCTCATCACCAACCGAAAAGGGGAGACTGTGAACTTCGGTTATCCGATGGGCAGTTTCAGCTTTAAAATTGGGATCATATTTTTGATGGATCCGATATTCGGTGTCCCGAATAATCGTTCCTGGTTCAAGATCAGTCGATCCTGGTTCGATAACCTTATAACAGTCTTCCTTTTTTCTTCCTGAAGCAAAATAAAGAACTTTCTCCAGGTTTTTGGGAAGAACCCCCAAAAGGAGAGCCATCTTGCTCGGAATACTCTTAAAATACCAGATATGCGAAACCGGAGCAGCCAATTCGATATGACCCAACCGCGCTCTTCTTACTGAAGAACGAGTGATTTCAACCCCACAACGATCGCAAACAACGCCTTTATGACGAATTCTTTTATACTTTCCACAATAACATTCCCAGTCTTTGGTTGGACCAAAAATCTTCTCACAGAATAAACCATCTTTTTCTGGTTTAAGGGTTCGATAATTAATGGTTTCGGGTTTTTTTACTTCTCCTCGAGACCATTTTCGGATTTGCTCGGGAGAAGATAAACCAATTTGCATAGCTCCAAGATCATTGACATCAATCAAGGGTTTTTCCCCCTTTTCTTATTTTTTCTCTCGTCCCTGGAGATTAACTCCTAATCCAGGTATATCATCATCAGCATCTTCCATCTGTTCGATGGAAATTTCCTTTTTCTTGGAATCAAACACTTTTACATCGAGACACAAACTTTGGAGTTCCTTAACCAATACCTTAAAAGATTCCGGAACTGATGGCTTGAGCACATTTTGACCCTTGACTATTGCTTCATATGCTTTTACCCTTCCGACAATATCGTCGGATTTCACCGTTAGAATCTCCTGTAAGGTATAGGCAGCGCCGTATCCTTCCAATGCCCACACTTCCATTTCTCCAAAGCGCTGTCCGCCGAATTGAGCTTTTCCTCCCAGCGGTTGCTGGGTCACTAAAGAATATGGTCCGGTTGAACGAGCATGAATCTTGGTTTCAACCAGATGAGCAAGTTTCATCATGTAGATGTAGCCAACTGTTACTTCATTGTCGAAAGGTTCACCAGTTCTTCCATCGTAAAGAATCACTTTTCCATGTGGAAGGAGATTAAACTCTGGCGATATCCTTTCATCAAAAGCAAAAACCGGATACCGGTTTTCTTGACTGATGGTTACATTTTTCAATGCTTCTAAAATCTCGGATTCTTTTGCTCCATCAAAAGGGGCACTGGCAATGAATACCCGTTCTTTGTTGGCAACCCAACCCAAATGAGTCTCTAAAATCTGCCCAATGTTCATTCGCGAAGGAACTCCTAATGGATTGAGAACTATGTCAACTGGTGTGCCATCGGGGAGGAAAGGCATGTCCTCCTCAGCAAGAATCCTGGCTATTACTCCTTTATTACCATGACGACCAGCCATCTTATCGCCCACAGTAATTTTCCTTTTCTGAGCAACAAATACCTTAACCAGTTTATTAACTCCTGGCGCCAGTTCATCTTCGTTTTCTCGAGAAAAAACTTTCACATCAATAACTTTCCCACTTTCTCCATGGGGCACTCGAAGAGATGTATCGCGAACTTCCCGGGCTTTTTCCCCGAATATCGCTCGCAGTAATCGTTCTTCGGGGGTAAGCTCGGTTTCTCCCTTGGGAGTAACTTTGCCCACCAAAATATCACCCGGTTTTACATCAGCTCCCACCCGAATAATTCCTTCATCATCTAAATTCCGAAGAATATCTTCTCCTAAATTGGGAATATCACGGGTAATTTCCTCCGGACCTAATTTGGTATCTCGGGCTTCGATTTCGTATTCTTCGATGTGAACTGAAGTGAAAACTTCTTCTTTCACCAATCGTTCGCTAATGAGAATAGCATCTTCGAAGTTTTCCCCTTCCCATGGCATAAAGGCTACTAAGACATTTCTCCCTAAAGCAATCTCACCCATTGAAGTACAAGGTCCATCAGCAATAATTTGTCCAGCTTCAACATACTGGCCAACCCGAACAATCGGTTTTTGGTTAATACAGGTACTTTGATTCGATCGTTGAAATTTTTCTAATTCATAGAGATCGATATCACCATCATCATTTTCTATCTCAATAAAAACTGAATCGACCTGCTTAACTATTCCACTATTACGGGCAACAACTGCTGCACCTGAGTCCTGGGCGACTTTGTACTCCATGCCTGTCCCGATAAGAGGTGGTTTTGAAACTAAAAGAGGAACGGCTTGACGTTGCATATTGGTGCCCATCAGAGCCCGGTTGGCATCGTTATGCTCTAAAAATGGTATGAGTGAGGCTGACGCACTGATAATCTGTTGAGGTGAAACATCGATAAAGTCAACTTTTTGACTTTCCACTTCGACAATTTTAGAACGGAAGCGAACCACAACATTGTCATCGCGTATCTTCCCGTTCTCATCGATAACCGTATCAGAAGGGGCAATATGGTATCGGTCTTCTTCGTCAGCGGAAAGATACCTGATTTCATTGGTCAAATGTCGATTTTCTACTTTCATGTAAGGTGTCACAATAAAGCCATATTCATTGATCTTGGCATAGATACAAAGAGAGGTGATCAAACCAATATTCGGTCCTTCTGGCGTTTCGATCGGACACATACGCCCATAATGGGTATAATGGACATCACGAACCTCAAAACCAGCCCTTTCACGACTCAAACCTCCTGGACCTAAAGCGCTCAGCCGTCTTTTATGAGTAATCTCTGAAAGAGGATTGATTTGATCCATAAATTGTGAAAGTGGACTACTTCCTAAAAACTCTTTTATGGCTGCAACGACTGGACGAACATTAATCAGGTTTTGAGGAGTAGCCGAATCGGTGTCGGGTTGAATGGTCATTTTTTCTCGAATGACTTTTTCAACTCGCAGTAAACCAGTTCGGAATTGGTTTTGTAAAAGCTCCCCTACCGGACGAGCCCGTCGATTTCCAAGGTGGTCGATATCATCATCATATCCAACCCCGTTTAACAGGTTGAGAAGATACCGGATGCCACCAACGACATCAGCCCGACTTAAAATCCGTCCCTTTTCTACCCAAATTTGTTCTATACCATGGACTCGTAATGTCCTCAAGACCTCTAAACTGACCACTTCGCCTTTTTTAAAGAGGGTTTCTCCAGTCTCTGGTTGAACCACATCCTGGCTTATCAATCTCCCCTCCAGCTCATCACTTACGAACTCAAGCTCATCTTCACGTTCAATAAATACTTTTATGACTTGGTCTTCATCATTATATACTTGGATATATCCGATGTTGTATTCTTGGTTGAGTTCTTCTAAAGTACGAGCTAACTGTCGACCAATTTTATCTCCTTTGCGAAGGAGAATTTCATATCGTGAGGGGTTATCCTCATCAATGGCCGCTTGATTACGAAGACACTGATGTGCTTCATGATCAAGAATGATATCTTCGGCTCCTACAAACTCTTCAATTCGAACTATACGTTCTTCCAGTTTCAGTTTATTATTTAATTTATATCGACCTACTTCACCGAGGTCATAACGACGGGGATCAAAAAATAAATACTTCATAAAGTCCCGAGTATTTTCTTCGGTGGGTGGCTCGCTAGGACGGAGGCGCCGGAAAATTTCCATAACCGCTTCTTTGGGGTTTGAAGTCGTATCTCTTTCCAAGGTGGCTTGAATGTAAGGATGATTATCGAACAGCTCGAGGATATCCTTGTCTTTGGAAAATCCCAAAGCTCTGATTAAAGTCATCGCATTTATTTTGCGCCTTTTATCAACACGAACAAACAGAACTTCCCCTGGGTCAATTCCAAATTCCAACCAGGCACCTCGGTTTGGAATGATTTTAAAACCATATTCGATTTTTCCAGTTGGTGTCACATCTTTTGAAAAAAATATCCCTGGTGATCGAATAAGCTGAGTCACTACCACTCGCTCTGCTCCGTTCACAACAAAAGTTCCTTTATCAGTCATGAGTGGGATTTCACCCATAAACACATCTTGCTCTTTTATTTCATTATTTTCACGATTGATCAACCGAACGCGAGCAAATAATGGAGCAGCATAAGTTCTCCCTCTGTCTTTACATTCACGAACCGAGAATACCGGCTTATCCAAACGATAATCGATAAACTCCAGCATGAGCTTCCCGGTAAAATCCTGTATAGGAAAAATTTCAGTAAAAACCTCTTGCAAACCCTGCCTTTTACGTTCATGCGGGGGGACGTTTGCCTGTAAAAACAGGTCAAATGACTTTTTTTGTATCTCAATAAAATGAGGGAGTTCGGCAAATGAAGTAACTTTGGAAAATGATTTTCTCTGAATGTATCCAGAATTCACCCAGCACACCACCTTTGTTGAAAATTAAAAAAGAAATTACCCTTCAAACTACTCAGTTTTTCATCATCTCATTAAACTGTGGCGAAACGGTGTAAGTTTAAAATGTGGAATGTATGAAATTCACAATGAACAGGTAAAAAAAATAAGAGGACAAAACGATTGATTTT
>JAAYUT010000240.1 GCA_012517485.1 Candidatus Atribacter fermentans | reverse complement strand
CTCACGTCAATACATTTCTTAGAATGGCAATTTCATTAGTAGCTTCACCCACATTTGATGCTACTTTGGAAGTAGTTATTTTTAACCTCATAAAAATAAAAAATGATATACTTGTTCTATGAAAGCTACAAGGCATTTGTTTAACTGGAGAGGTTTATGAACCGGTGGAAAGATTGGTATGAGCAAGGAAAACGGGATTACCAACGAGCTCTGCTCGACCTAGAGCATGGTTATTACGAATGGGCTTGTTTTACAGCACAGCAAGCAACTGAAAAGATTATCAAGGGATTGGGGTTGAAACTTGGTGTTACCCTATGGGGCCATTCCCTCCTGGAAATGATGAAAATCCTTGGTCAAAACATTTCTATCGATGACGAAATAGTCGAATGGGCTACCTTGCTTGATCTGTATTATATTCCAGCCCGGTATCCGAACGGATTCGCTTCAGGAAAACCAGCCGATTATTTTTCAGAAAAACAAGCCAGGGAGGCTCTCCATGCGGCAGATTCAATCATCAGGTTCTGTGAAGGCTTTTTTTCTCAATCGAGCTGAGTTGATCGAAAAAACCAAAAGTGTCGCTCAAGAGGCAGGAGCAGTTTTTCCTCATATTCAGGAGATCCTTCTTTTCGGCTCATTAGCGAGCCATGAACAAACCGGGCTCAGTGATATCGATCTGTGCATCATTGCCCGCAATCTTCCAACCAATCCAATTGATCGATTGAAGTTGTTTTACGGTTTTCTCGCGCAACGCCTCTCCATTGCACTCGATCTCCTGGTTCTTTTACCTGAGGAAAAAGAATCACACGAAGAATATTTAAAAAAGGCTGTAGTGCTTTATTCAAAAAAGTAGTAATAAAAAAACTGGTGATAATTTAAAAAACTATTTCTCTCCACAGTTTTACAAAACCAACCAGGGAGAGGATATTCAAGTGAATGTGGAAAATAGGATCGCTTTTTATATTCCAAATTTGCCTGTATTGTCGAGTATTTGATAGAAAAATATGGAGAAGAAAATTCCACCAATATATAACCGGGATTTTTACTAATACCAATCATAATAAAGTTATCAAGAAGGTTTTTCATATTCCTTTTTCTGAATTTCAAAATGAATTCGCGGAATACGTTAGATAATAAAAAAAATTTAGCCTAAAGATAAATCATTTTGCTGTGCCACGAATCTTAAGATAGCATTTCTTTATATCCTTATCACTGGCGTCTTTCCCTATCATGGCACCTTTTTTAAAACCAAGCGCAAACCAAGTTTCGCGTAGTGTTTCCAAAGTAGATGAATTAAGGGATATTTTCTCGACCTTTTTTTCCTCACAAACTAATTTTTTACTATCATCTTGTTGATTTTGGTAATTCAATTTTTTTACTCCTCATTTTATAGTAACTTTTATTCATGCATTAAAAAACTTCTCTATCTATTGTATCACCTTTGTAAAATGGTATTTCTCTTTTTCGCTCCATACTTAAAGATAAAAACTAACTGCTTACCATCCTGAAAAGACCAAAAATGATTTTTTTACAAATAATTCTTTATGAGTAACCAAACTGAATCTCATCCTAGGCTTTCATCCTCATCCTCACCTTCTCCCATTAAGGAAGAAGGAACCAATTAATCCTTTTATTAATAATTTCCCTTGGACTTCTTGGTAGAGAGTATGGATGAGGGGGCCATTTTCATCCTCATCTGGTGCTGTTTAGTAGTATGGAGGTCTGCTTCCAGAAAAATACAAAAAACATATAGGCAACAATTTTTTGAATCACTTATCCTTTCCAGGGTCTTTTCTTATCCAACCAGCCATTTTCCTTCCAATAACTCTTATCAACCTCATTCCAATTGTTGGATTTTTGCATCGATCTCATTATAGTAAACAAAAATCTTTGACCTAACCCAGGACGAGCTTTCCCTATATTTGCCTCTACTTTTCGAGAAAGCTTGGTAGTCCCCTTGTCTATTGATTCTTTTATTTTGTTAGATACCGTATGCCAAGTAGAGCTTTTGATATTTTTATGATACCGATAAACTTTCGGTACACCCAACCAAAACAGTTGTTTTGCAATAGACTTGTTTACTTTCCTCGATCCGCCTCCGGCAGCTGTGGAAATAGCGATACCAACTTTCTGAAACATTACAGACTTCGGACGATGAGAAAGCCACATATATGCAAGATGGTCAAAAAATGTTTTTAATTGACCTGTCATTTCAAGGCAATAAGTGGGAGAGCTAATCACGATGAGGTCGGATGCTTCCATAGCAGCGACAATGTTTTGAACTTTTTCCGCTTGAGGACATGCGTATTCACTTTTCATAATGCATTGATAACATCCTACGCAAAAGTTTGGTCCATCGTCAGGCATAAAAAATTCGTAGATTTCTTTATTGGTATTCGAAATTTTATCAAGAATCTGTTTTGTAATATGATAACTGCTTCCTCGATGTGATTGGCCTTGGATGACGGTTATTTTCATTATTCCCTCCAACATTTTTAAAATAATCTTTAATTTTTTTCATATTATTCTACCTGGAAAATTCAACTTCAACCAGATTCCTTATCTATTGACCAAGTGCCTATTAAAGTCACGTTCATTGATCCCAAATAAATATCCGATTCTTTTTGTTTAAGGTTATTTTTACTTAAGAGTAACAAACAGATAGTTATTGATTTATAGGTGGAATTTAAGCGAATCTTTCTAAAATAATTGTTAGCTTGGATGCTTCTAACCTATCCTATTAAGACACACAACACCAAGGAGAAAAAGATAATGTTTGTGTCAATTTATCATAGCATTTTAAAAACAAAGAAAAGCCTCACCATCCAGAGTATGATCTAAATCTTGTTTGTGAAACAAACACAACAAAAACTCATAGAGGTGAGGTCTTGTGCCTATGGTTCAGCACATTTTGAAAGGATTCCAGAGGGTAATAGAAATATCATTCCATTCTCTGGAAAAGGGAATGAACTTCCAGGAATTTGAGGAAAAGCTCTGGGAAATCATGAACGGTATAGGAAAGGATATCCTGAAAGCAGTCCTTGAAGCCAGAGATCAGGAAATCTGGAAAGAAAAAGGAAAGAAGATTCTTCAGGAAGTTTATGGCAACATCCAAGTTATGAAGGAGCCAATGGATATTCTGCGCCTGACCATCAAGGTTTTAACCCAGGAGATGTCCTGTGTTCCTGTAATTAAAAAGACAATACTTTCTGGATGGCGAGGTTCAAGAAAGAACCATGTTCAACAAAGTCAGGAAGGAAGGGGATTTTAAGAAATACTCTGACAATAATTTGACACTATCAGAAATTTCGGAAGAATAGGATATAATAAAAGCTTAAATATATTATAAACGTAGGGAAGAACCTCCATGTTTGCCCATGTTCTTTTTTAAAATTCAAGAATCAAGACCTGAATTGTATAATAGACCCCAAGTTTTTTTCTTTACTGGAGGAAACGATAAACGATGTCTTTATTTCCCTGTAGGGAATGATTCCTGGAATGGAGAATACCAGAGAAGCTTTTTCCGGTAAAAGCGAGAAGAAAGATGGCTTGGAAGATGTCTTTGACTGGAAATCCTTTCTTTTTGTTTATTTGACATTTCCGAAACAATTGGTTCAATTTGAACTCCTTCATAAAAGAAGAAAACATTGATGATAAAGTCCTTTCATTTTCATCATTTTTTGGTAAGATAGATATGAAGACACCTCTCTCTTTTTAGGAATTGTTTTATCCCTTGAGTCAATTCTATCAAAAAAGAAGGGTGTTTTCATTCAATAATCTTTTAAAATCAAGGTTTTTTCAGCAATATTTTGGTGCGAAAGTTGAGATTTATAAGAAAAAGTGGAGGAATTCAATCGAGGTAAATGAAATTTCAGATTGACTCATAACCTGAATACCCTTAAGAAACCTTTTAATAAAACTCCATAATAAATAAAAAAATTGGGGAATATTTTAATTAAATTAGCTTTTTATAATAATATGCAATTTTAAGGAAGACAAAATTCATTAGTT
>JAAYUT010000239.1 GCA_012517485.1 Candidatus Atribacter fermentans | reverse complement strand
TCATTAAAACCAAACCCTGCAGATTTAGCTGTTCCAAAAATCGATGAGGACTATATCAGGAAGAAAATTCGCAATGCTTTCCAAATTGCAAAAAATTGTCGAGTAGAAATCATCATGAAAGATAACCACACCATTGGAAAAAATCCTGAAAATGTGAAACGATGGAGTCGGATTGCTCGGGAAGAAGCTGAAAGCTTATAAAAATTTTTGGCTTTTTATTATAAAAAAAGTCCTTTTATGTTTTTTTGATAAGTTTTCTTCTCACTTTCTTTGTTACAAATGAAGGTGAAAACATCTATTTAAAACAATCTTTGTAAGGAGTTCAACCAAGCTTTGGTTGGATGATGTGACAATCTCATCCAACCATTTTGTCATTATAAAGAGTGTGTTGTGGATATCTCATCTATAATGAAGGTGATGTTCTGAGGTTTCTTTTTTAGAAGCCGCAAAGTTCTTATCGTTTTTTATCGGTTTCTGTATCAATAAATAAAAATAATCATTAAAAAACATAAATTACCTTCCCAACCATTGATTGGCATATATATTGAAGAGTAGAATTCTTTGAGTATTTTCATTGAGGGGAGATCCGAGAAGAGGAGAGGCGTGACCTTCTCATTTTACTCCCTTATTACAATTTTTAAAAGAATCTTTTGTTGTAAAATAAAAACCAAAGCGGTTTTTCTCACCCCATATTATTACCGCGTTTTTCCCGATTCGTAAAAAAATAAATTTAATTAAACTCGAGAAAGTAAAATCTTTGTATTTTGTCAATCATTATTAATATTATTTAGTAATTAATAATTAATTTATATGTATTTAATAAAGAATATAATATAATATTAAAAAATATAATTTGTGATATAATAAATCAAATAAAAATATAATAATAAAATAAAAGCAATTTCAAGAAGTTAAATATTAAAATATATTAAATAATATAAATCAATGAAATTTAATAAAGCAAAAAAATATAAAATTTGAATAGAAAAAGCATCTTAATATATTTTCAAAAATGATCATTTTAGGATTAAAATTTCGAAATTAATGTTAAATCAAAAATATAATATTTGGTTTAGTGACTGAAAAAGCTTTTTTAATAATTTTATCAATTTTAAAAGAACAGATGAGTTAAAACTGCTGGTTGTTTGATATTTAAGAACTAGTAATGTCCAGCTTTCTATATTTCTTACTTAAAAGAAGTCTAAAAAATAAAGAATTTAAAGATTAAAGGAGGTGAAGTTATTATCTAAAAAACAGTATTTTAATCTAAGTTGAAGTAAAAAAATTTGAAAAAGGAGGCATTCATTATGAGGAAAAAAGAAACAAAAATTTTATTAGGTGTATTGGTTTTAATCATTATTACATCATTGATAACAATTGCTTTTGCTCAGGATATGGATCAGTTGGAAAAAGATACAGCCGATGCGGCGTTTGCAGCATCCGATAAGGGACAGCCTGATCCCTCCTGGCAAGGGAAGAAATTCACGATCGCAGTTTTAGCATCAGGTCCCCACGGAGCTATTTCTGGACCTCTCTATTTTTGGCGTCCTTATTGGGAACAATTAACCGGAGCAACTTATGAAATCGCCGAAATTCCTTTTGGGGAATTACAAGCTAAGATATTCACCGACCTAGCAACTGGAACAGGAAATTATGATGCTATCGTAGGTCCGAGCTTTTTCTATGGCGATTACATTGCCAATGATTGGATTATACCCATAGATAAATATTTTGATGACCCCAGAATGCCTAAATGGGATCGAGATGGAATTGCAGCACCAATCCGCGAACTCCATCAATGGGGCGGAAAATGGTATGGGTTCAACAACGATCACGATGGAATGGTTATTTACTTCAGAAAAGATCTTTTTAATGATCCGAAATGGCAAGAAGAGTTTAAAAAAGAATTCAATTATGATTTACCAACCCGTCCTGATAGTTGGCAAGAAATTCTTGACTTAGCAAAGTTCTTCAATGGCAAAGACTGGAATGGTGATGGGAAAGAAGACTTTGGAATCAGCATGCACCTTAAGGTTGGAGAGCAGGGTTTCTTCAATTATATAGCTTTAGCAGGTGGTTTTGTTGTCATGCCAGCGCCAGGAGATAATCCAGCTAAGGTAACAAGGTATTATAACCAATTCTGGTTTGATCCTGAAACCATGAAACCACTGATTAATACCCCAGGACATGTAAGAGCAATGGAAATGTTAGTTGAACTCTGCAAGTATGGTCCAGCTGCCATGGTTGGTTGGGGATTAGGAGAAGCCTGGGATGTATTCCTTAGAGGGGACGCTGCTATGGTCTTTACCTTTGGTGATGTAGGGACTTTGTCTCAGGATACCAGGGTTTCTGTTGTTCAGGGTAAACTTGGTGTAGTTCCCATTCCTGGCAGCAGCGAAGTTTATAATCTCGAGACTAATGAATGGGTGAAAATGGATAAATCTAATTTAGTAGCGAATGAATCAGGTGCATCCTGGCATGGAGTCATCACTAAATATGCAGAAGATCCTGATATGATTGCTCATTTCTTCTCTTGGCAGGCAACACCTGAGATTAACCATTGGAATGTTGCTTGGGGATGGACTGGAGTTGATCCGGGAACAGTTTATGACTTTTTAGAACCAGAAGGTCAAGCAAAAATCGAAGATTACACAACGACTGGCTATAATGAAGCTGACGTTCGTGAGTTCCTGGATGCATATAATACGATGTGGTTTAAGTACCCACTTAGTATTCCGTATCTGAGAATTGCTGGAGCGGCTGATTATATCGAAAGCTTAGATATTCATATGTCTGAAGCTTTAACTGGTCAAGCGAAACCTCAGGAAGCTCTTGACCGTACAGCCCAAGATTGGGAAAATATTACCGAAGAATTAGGCCGAGAAGAACAGAAGGCCTTATACTGGGATGCAATTGGTTATTCTGGGGAATAGTTTTTCGGTATTGATGGGTAGAAGTTAATGTATTTGGAGGGGCTGGTTGATATGAAAACCAAGCCCCTCTATTTTGGAGGAGGAGGTTACATTGGGTGTGAAAAAAAAGAAGACACCTCTTAAAGAGCAGGGAAAGAAATGGTTTATTGCTCCAGCTATAACCTGGCTTATGCTTTTTACTTTAGCACCCCTAATATACACAGTATACTTAAGTTTCCATGGATCTCGTTTTTTAAAGGTTACCCGTTTTGTAGGAATAAAAAATTTTGTAAATGTACTCTCCGATTATCGATTTTGGGGTGCATTTCGGGTAACTGTTATTTTTGTATTAGGTGGATTAGTACTGAGTGTGGGATTAGGTCTTTTATTTGCATTATTATTTAACCGTCAAATAAGAGGGGTTCAAATATTTCGAACATTATCAACGATGCCTTTATTCACTGCACCAGTTGCTTTGGGTTATATTTTTATGATCATTTTTTATGAAAATGGTGGTCCAATTAATAACTTTCTTGCTTCAGTTATTTCAAAACAGGTACCATGGTTATCAAACCCTAATTGGGCGATATTTTCAATACTCATTTCCGATACCTGGCAATGGACTCCTTTTGCCTTTTTGGTTTTATTAGCTAGTCTTCAAGCAGTTCCAAAAGACCTCTATGAAGCAGCCAGTCTTGATTCTGCTTCAAGCTGGGATATTTTTAAGCATATCACCTTTCCTCTTATTTCCCCGGTTTTGGGGACAGTTATTATTCTTCGTATTGTAGAAGCCTTTAAAGTATTTGATCTTCCCTTTGCACTAACCAATGGAGGACCAGGTTTGGCGACCAGAACTTTGACTTTTAATGTTTATACCAATGGCTTGAGAGATCAAAACTTAGGAACTGCCAGCGCTACGGCTATCGTACTCTTGGTTATTGTTTTAATCGTGAGTACATTATTCTTTAAGCGCTATGGTTCAAACTATGAATAGAATAAAGCCATGAGGTGTAGAAATGAGAACTCGTAGGGGCAAAATTATAATAAATATAATTCTGTGGATCATTGTGGTCATAGTTGCCATTTGGATGCTCTTTCCCTTTTATTGGGCTGTTATCACTTCTATAAAGAAACCAGCTGATGTATTTCGGTTATCTTTCATCCCGGGTGTTCAATTCGATCCTACCTTAGATAACTGGAAGTCGGAGTTTCAATTGCGAGGCAAAGAAATCACTCGGGCAATGGGAAATTCACTGGCAATCGGCATTGGTGCAGCTTTAATTGCTTTGGGGATTGGTACCCTGGCTGGATATGGATTAGCTCGTTTCCGTTATCATGGTTGGTCGAATAAGAGTATATCAATGTGGATATTATCACAGCGTTTTCTTCCTCCAGCTGCAACTGTTATTCCCTTCTTTTTGATTTTTAAAAATATAGGCTTAATAGATAATGTTGTTGCTTTAATTTTGGTAAATGCAACTTTTACTATTCCTTTTGCCGTCCTCATATTACGTGATGCTTTTAAGGAACTTCCTGAAGAAATTGAAGAATCGGCTTTGGTTGATGGTTGCTCTCGGTTTCAAGCCTTTTTTCGAATGGCTTTACCATTGGCAGCACCAGCTTTGGTTTCAGCGGGAATAATCTGTTTTTCATTTGCTTGGAACGAGTTTTTGTTCGCTTTCATAATGACATATGCGAAGGCTTCGCCGATGACGGTTATTATCGCTGGTACGCAAGATACCCAAGGGATTCAATTCTGGTATGTGGCCACTCGAATGTTATTAGCAATTGTTCCTCCGGCAGTCCTGGCCTTAACGGTTCAGAAATATATTGTTAGAGGTTTAACCTTTGGTGCGGTGAAGGGGTAAGTGGATAACTGTCCTAATGTGATGAGTTGAATGTGAGAAGTATTTTTTATATAATAAAATAGACATGGAGCAGGCGATTATCTTGAGTTCGTCAGGTAATGGGGCTGGGCAAAAAGCAACGGGCAAAAACCTGTGGGACCAACATTGGTCTTACAGGTTTTTTTGTTTAATTTGGAGGATTTTCGATGACCGAACAAACCCGTTATTATACGATTCGTAATGTATTGCTGGGGATTTTACTCCTGAATTGGGGAGTGGCCCTGGCTAAATTATTATGCGGGAGATATATTGGCTCAGCTAGTATGGTAGCCGATGGATATCATTCTCTTTCTGACGGGGCTTCGAATATCATTGGATTGATAGCGATTTCTATTTCAGTTCAACCTGCCGATGGGAATCATCCTTATGGGCATAAAAAATTTGAGAGCTTTGCTTCTATTGCCATTGCTTTGCTTCTTTTTATTGTGAGTATTGATATTTTAAGAGAAGCATTTGACCGTTTAAGTAAACCAATTATTCCTGATGTTACTCCTTCAAGTTTTATCATTATGGCAATTGTATTGTTTGTTAATATTCTTGTAGTCAGTTATGAAACTCGAATAGGTAAACGGCTCCATAGCGATATACTTACCAGCGATGCTCTTCATACATTGAGCGATATTTTTGTTTCTCTTTCGGTTGTTATTACTCTTATTGCTGTTCGATTGGGAGTAACGTGGTTAGATGTGATTGCGGCTATAGTTATTGCCGGTTTAATTTTAAAATCTGGGATCGAGATTCTTTTCAGGAGTTCTGATGTTTTATGCGACCGCATCATCGTTGATCCCTCGGTTATTACTCATTTTGTTCTTTCTATTCCAGAGGTTAAAGGCTGTCACAAAATTAGGACCCGAGGTCGAAAAGATGATATTCATATCGATCTTCACCTATTAGTTGCTGACAATATGAACGTTCAAAATGCCCATATTATTTCTAATCAGGTCGAAGATACTTTAAAAAAAAATATACCTGGAGTCTCGGATGTAGTAGTTCACATAGAACCAGTTACAAACATTTAAAATAATTTAGGAAACATCACGATGGGTTTATCTAAAAAACCCATCGTGATGAAAGAATTTATTTTAGTAAGGTAATATGAGTTAAAGGCCAGTAGATGAGAAATGCCCGCCCTAATATATTCTTACGAGGGACATAACCCCAAAAGCGACTGTCATCACTATTTAAGCTATTATCGCCGAGTACAAAATAAGAGTCTTCTGGAACGGTTTTTTCTCCCTCTCCATAAAATCCATAGTCATAATAAGTACGGCCAAATTTATCTCCCTGAAGAGGTTCACCATTTACGTAGATCATCCCGTTCGATATTTTAATCTTTTCACCGGGAAGTCCAATGACTCTTTTTATTAAATTTTTTCTATTATCAATTGGATATCGAAAAACAATAATGTCTCCTCTCTGTGGTTCGGTGATTCGATAATAAAACTTAGCGACCAGGACCCTTTCTCCTGGAACCAAAGTGGGTTCCATTGAACTTGAAGGAATATAAAAACTTTGAACGACAAATTGAATGATTAATAAAGCGATCACCAAGGACCAAACAATGGTTTCGATGGCTTCCCGTAAGGGGCTTTTCTTTTTTGTTTCTTTTGGTAAACGAGCGTTATTATCAATCTTTGAAGGAGATTTTTCTTTTTTCATTCTGCACCTCTTCATGAATGGAAGTGATCAAAGCTCTAATTTTATTAAGGTTCTATTCACTCCTTATCAAATTACAATATATAATGTTCCAGATTAAATAGCCAAAAGGAACAAATAAGCAAAAAGTTAGAATTCATTTTGGTCGGTATTATTATCCCTTATTTTCTTGAAGCTATCAATGATAACCAACATGCATAATAACTTTTCCAATAATACGTGCAGGTTTGTCAATTAGGATAATGGGGTCATATTTGGGATTTGCAGACTTAAGGATGACTGCATGATCCTGAAAAATAACTTCCTTAATGCATAAGCCGATGTCTTCAAGTTCAACGATAGCAACATCTCCAGACATAGTTTGAAGATCAGGGGAGAAAATTACCAAATCGTTTTCTGTAATTCCTTTACCAGTCATCGAATCTCCTTTGGCTCGGACAATGAATAAACGAATCTTATCCGGATAAGAGTTCCCGGTTTTCATTTGGATAAGTGATTTTTTAAAGACCTCATAACCAACGGTGTAAGTATTAAAATCATTTTCGGCTATACCACAGGGAATTTTTGAGGAAAGAATAGGAATAGCAATATCATCATCTTCCAAAGTAAAAACATCGCGATTAATAATACCTGTTATGAGAAGCAATTCCCACTCAGGTATTTTCATTGTTCTCCCTATTTTTTGCAAAGTGGTAATATCTGGTTCCCTTTCACCTTTGAGCCATCGGCAAATAGCTGCTTGGGAAACGCCAGATGCTTGAGCCAGTTGAACTTGATTCCAATTTTTTTCTTGCATTTTTTCTCTAAGCCAATCTTTGAACGCCATGAATTTATTATATGACAGATGTAAAATATTATCAAGATTCTATTCCATGAGAAAATTGATAAGGATGAAAATACATAAAAGACGAATAAAACTACTCGTAATTTGGTTTAGTCACCATTGTCAATGGTTTTAATTTCTCTGTTATTTTTTAATCGAGTCAAGATTTCTTGCTCAACATCAGGAAGAGCATAAAGAAAGCGATGGACAATCTCGAAAAGATTTGCATTTTGATTGGCTTCAAAGCGAAGAGTATACATTGGTTCGGTTACTGATTTTCTAACTAATCCCCATCCTTCAATCCAATCAACCCGAAAACCATCAATAGTAGTAACATTTTTTTCCTTTGAATGAGATTTTTTGAGTGTACTCAATAAATTGGGAAAGGAACGAGTTTGTATGCGAATGTCAGGGGTAACGTGTGGAGTAGGATAGGTTTCAATGATTTTAGAAAGAGGTGAATTTTGGGAGGAAAGATAACTAAGAAAAACCATTGCAGCAAAAAGCCCATCATCACGGTGAATCTCACGAAAAAAATAATGCCCGCTAATTTCGCCCGCCATTATTGCATCTTCTCGGATGAGGCGCGTTTTTATATAGGTGTGACCAGATCTTTCGACTAAGGGGATGCCGCCCAAACGTTGAACCTCGTCAGCAACAATTCGAGAACTTTTTATATCATAGACAAATTTTTGGTTAGAAGAATGACTGGAAAAGAGATGGCGAATGAAGAAAATCATCCCATGTTCAGGAAGAATGACTTCCCCCCTTTCATCGACAAAGATCACTCGATCACCATCTCCATCAAATGCAATCCCAACGTCAGCCTGATGTTGAAGAATGGTTTGACAAAGAGCACTTAAATTTTCAGGCTGTGAAGGATTAGGAGGACGGTTGGGGAAAGAACCATCTGGTTCGCAAAAAAGTGAAATAACGTGGTATCCAAGCGAGGTTAAAAAATCAGGGGCTAAACCAGAATAACTTCCGTTTCCACAATCAACCACAAGAGTTAATTTCCTTTGGGGTGGAGTCGAAAATTTTTTTAAAAAAAGGAGGTATTCCTTTTCAAAATTTTTGACTTGATCAATTTGTCCTAACTGATTGCGGAAGTTTTTTTCCAGAACCCTTTTTTGAATCTCTTTTATATCTTTGGGTGTGATCGGCATTTCATCTAAGAGGATTTTAAAACCATTGTATGCAGCTGGATTATGAGAAGCAGTAACCATAATACCTCCTCGAAAGTGGAGATAATCAATAACAAAATATAGAAGCGGAGTAGGAACGATTCCTATATCAGTCACATGTATTCCACTCTCTACTAATCCGCGTATTAAATTTTCTTTTAGGGGAGGAGTACTGATTCGAACATCTCCTCCGACTATAAAGCAGCTTCCTGCCGGGACCATTGAACCCGCTGCTCGTCCAATTAAATAAGCAATTTCTTCGTTTACTTCATCAGGATAAATGCCTCGTATATCACAATCTTTGTAAATGCTCATTGGTTTTACCCCAGGATAGTTTTTTTTGAAGAATTAAATCATTTAAGGCTTCTCGAACCGCATCTTCAGGGCTATAGCGGGGTGAGAAATTGAGCATTTCCAAAGATTTACTCATTGAGACACAACATCCCTGACGGACGTGATCGGCTGCCATGGTTGGATAACCAAAATTTTCAGTGTATTCTTCTATAGAGATATTTTGAAATCGGAATTCTACATTCATGAGCTGAGCAAGATAACGGCCTAATCCAAAAAATGTCATTGCATGGGTTGCTCCACAGTTAAAGCACTCGCCGATGGTGTAATCTTTTTCTTCAATACATCTTAAAAAAAGAAAAGCAATGTCAGCCGGATGGACATGGTGCAAAGTACTAAAGCCCCCATCGAGAAGATATATTTCCTTTCCATTCATGATGTCTTGTAGAGTTTTAAGATTGTTATCCCCAAATGGAGTGATAAAAGGTTTTCCTGGTCCAGTTATGTGAGTTGGGTGGATAAGGGTCGCCTGAATGTGCCCTTCATGGGTATAAGAAAGGAGAATTTTCTCGATATCAACTTTTTTTTGCGCGTAATCATTTTGGGGATTACGAGGTGCTGTCTCTGGAGTTGGTATAATACAGGTTTTTCCATATATCCAAGCCGTCCCACAAGTGAGGAGATGAATGTCAACTTGGTCAATTATTTCCGCCATTATTTGTGCACTATTTGGATCAAAACAAATGAGATCGACAATAATATCGGGCTCAAGGTCCTTGATTCTTTCTTGCCAATTCCCGTTTTTTTCATCCCGTTCGCGATCAATTTTTATTTGATTTATTTTTTTCCAAACTATTGATCCCGGATAGGGTCTGGTTGTACCTCGAGAAAATACCGTAACCTCATAGTTTCTACTAACCAGGAGCGGTACCAAGTAACTTCCAATATGTCCAGTCCCACCAATAACCAGGACTTTTTTTGCTTTCATGTTTCATCCTCCAAGCATCATGGTTAAATAAATTAAAATTTTGAAATCCATTCCCAATTATATATCAACCGTGGTTCCAGGTCGATTTAAACTTTCATTCATTATC
>JAAYUT010000238.1 GCA_012517485.1 Candidatus Atribacter fermentans | reverse complement strand
GTGAAAGACACATCAATTCCACCCGAAACTAACACCACTAATACTCCCATTGCCAATACCATCATTCCGGCACTACTTTTAATAATATCAAAAATATTATCAAGTGCTAAAAATGTTGGATTCACTATACTAACGAAAGCACAGTAAGCAAAAAGAATCAGAAATAGCACCGATTCCTGTCGTTTCATTAAGTCTCCGATGGAATACCTTCTTCCGTTCATCTTAGGCTCTTCCTTCCACAAGGCTCCGCAGCTCTTCCTCGGTGGTTTCGCTGGTATTAACAGATGCGGTTACTTTCCCATCCCTCATGACGATAACACGATTACAATTATGATATATTTCGGGAATTTCATCAGAAATCATAATTATCGCCATCCGGTTTCTTGCTAATTCATGGATTATTTCATAAATTTCCGATTTTGAACCAACATCAATTCCAACCGTTGGACTATCAAGGATAAATAATTTAGGATTAGTCGCTAACCATTTTCCCAACACGACACGTTGTTGGTTTCCACCTGACAATGTTTCTACAATGGTATCCATAGAAGAAGCTTTGATTCGAAGCTCATGAAAAACTTTATTGCTTTCCTCTTTTGCCTTGGCTTGATCGATGACAAGAAACCGCTTTAACTGTTCAAGAGTTGCAGCGGTTAAGTTCTCGGTTATAGTTTTAGTTCTAAAAAGACCTTGACTATGCCTATCTTCAGGCAATAAAGTAATTCCAAGTTCACGAGCTTTGGCTGGATTATTTATATACACTCGTTTGTCTTCAAATAAAATTTCACCGGATTGGGGATGGTTTAAACCAAAAAGGCATAATGCCAGTTCAGTTCGCCCCGCACCAAGGGGCCCAGTAATACCAACAATTTCACCTTCATAGACAGATAAATTGACATTGCTAAAGTGGGGTTTTCGAGTTAATTCCCGTAATTCGATAACTCGCTTTCCATTTTTAACTTCTGGTTCAAATGTTTCATAGACGATTTCCCGTCCAGTCATATAAAAGGCCAATTTGTTTTCATCTAATTCATTGGCAGCGAAATCACCAATTTTCTCCCCATCTCGTAAAACTGTTATGATATCAGCAATACGAAAGACTTCATTTAATTTATGACTAACAAATATCGAGGTTATGTTTCTTTGTTTGAGCTCCTCGATAGTTTTCAAGAGAGTATCAATTTCTTTTTTGGTCAAAGCCGTTGTCGGTTCATCAAAGATAAGCAATTTGGCATCTAAGACCAACGCCCGTGCAATTGCTACAATCTGTTTTTGGCTCATTGATAAATTACTTACCTGTTCCTTCAAGTCAATTTTGGCATCAAGACGCTCAAGCTCTTCTCTCGCCCTTTGAAGGTATTCTTTTTGATTAATAAGTAATTGGGAATTTTCCACTAACCAATTAAAAGCGATATTTTCACCAACGGTGAGGTCAGGAAAGAGAGAAAGGTCCTGATAGATGACCTGTACTCCTTCTCTCATAGCCTGTCGTACGGTAAGCTTTTTATAGGAATTCCCATTCATTTCTATTGTTCCACTTTCAGGTGATTCAACACCTGATATAATGCGGATTAAAGTAGACTTTCCTGAACCATTTTCACCCACTAAACAATGAACTTCTCCATAATGCACTTCCATGTCAACGCCCTTCAAAGCTTGTACACCTGGAAAAGTTTTATTAATGTTAATTAGCTTTAAAATGAATTGTGATCCCATGTTTCTGCCGCCTCAAGAAGTCTATTTAAATCTATGCCCAGCCTTTAAGATGCCGGGCATAGATTTAAATAAGTTTTCTTTGTTATAAAAAGAAGCTTTTAGAAGGGGAAATCATTCACATTTTCCTTGGTAAGTACCAGAGGGGCATTACCATAGATAATACCATCTTCTACAGTTACGCTCTCATAACCCTCTTTGCCAAGGCTAATGCCAGTTTCTATTGGTTCTCCTTTGAGTACTTTATAAGCAATCATGGCACAAACATAGCCTGCGTCAGCTGGACGCCAACATTGAGCTTGACGGAGGGAACCAGATTCCAAGTAGGTTTTACTCATAGATGGAAGAGTTAATCCGACTACGGCAACTTGTTCTTGCAAGCCACGTTCTTCAACAGCTTGGGCTTGCATGATTGTTGATGAAGCGGAACATCCAAACATTCCCTTGATGTTGGGGTAAGTACGAAGAAGCTCTCTGGCTTTATTATAAGCTGTTTGTTCGGTATTGAAATCTTCAACCGGTTCTTGAAGGATGAATTTCATATTGGGATATTTTTCTGCAGCATAGTCGTGCCCTGCTTGGAACCATTGCATATGGGTCTGCATTGTCAAAGCACCAACCATACCAACATAATCACCCTCGTAGTTCATCTCTCGAGCAAGGCTTTCAAACATCAGAATACCAAAATCTTCATTCCGAAAAGCTTCCATATCATAATCAACAATCCCTTTTAGCTCTTCTGCTTCATGGCTGATTACAACAATACCAGCGTCCTTCGCTTTTTTGATGACTGGAATCATTGATTTTGGGTCGTTTGGAACAACCAGGATGGCATCAACACCTTTAGCAATGAGGTCTTCAACCATCTGAACCTGTTTGGCAGGGTCTCCACCTTCTGGGGCAATCTGGTATGAAGTGACATCCTCATGATCCTTACCAAATTCTTCCACACCAGAACGCATATCGTCAAACCAGGAAATTCCTTCATGTTTTGCAACCATAACAATTTCAAACTTTTCCTGGGCTAACGCGGTAGCGCTTAAAGCCAATAAAACTAACATGATTACTACAAATACTCGAGTTAAATTCCGCATATTTTTCCTCCTCTTTTTGCAACAATCCTTGATTGACGTTGCAGGTAATAAAATGAAATTAACACACTAAATTTTTATTGTCAACGAAAATTTGAGCCATAAATCTGAACTCTTTTCTTCAGATTTATGGCTTTTTTTCCAATTCTTCCTTCTTTTAATTTATATCTGAATAGCTTATTATCGGCCACACTGAGTGCAGGTTGTCAGTACACTCGTTGATTTTAATTTATACTCCATCTGATTACTTTGAATCCCATTGACTATAACAAAGACTTTATAAGTATCCTCCATGAGCTGAGGAACCCGAGCATCAATATTCAAATCCGACCAACTCATAATTTCGCTTTCAAAAGTTTTATCATCACCTCTTTTAAATATTAATTGACTTGTTCCCTGAACTGTTCCAAAGCCTGATCCTATAAGAGTTATTTTCGTACCAGAGGGACCCGAACTTGGAGATATTGATGTAATTTTTGGGTTGGGAAGAGAAGTAGGAGATGGTAATGGAGTTGATTCTATTGGTTTATTTAAACACCCAGAACAAATAAATACCATCACAAAGAACAGAATACCAAAATATTGGAAATTTATTTTTTTCAAGATCATTCCCCCTTATTTTCTAAAAAAAGGACTTTATAAAATATAATAATTTAATCTTAACCATTTTCAAATTCCTATATGAACTTTTATAAAATTTTTTATTCTGTATAAGAAAATCCCTTATGATCTATCTGCGATTTTTCTGTTAAATAATTAATTTGAAGCCAAAAAATAAGGCAATTGTTTTCTTTTGTTTTTAAAATTTTAAAAAAAGTTGATTCATTGATTGACTTGCAACTTTATTTTTTTATAATAAAAACGAAGTGAAGATAGGAGGGAAGAATCATGTCACCAAACTTTAATAAAGAAAAACTTGCCATTGATGGTGGAAAACCAGTTAAAACAACTCCTACTATACCCATGTTTCCCGGCGGTTTAGAAATTGGCGAAGAAGAAAAGCAAGCCGTATTAGAAGTTTTAGACACGAAATATCTTTTCCGTTACTACGGACCAGGAGAATACCCGTCTCGAGTTAAAATGCTCGAAGAAGAGTTTTCTCGTAAAATAGGGGTCAAACACTCGTTGGCGGTCAATTCCTGCACCTCAGCTCTCATCTCAGCTCTTGTGGCAGTCGGTGTAGGCCCTGGTGATGAAGTAATCGTTCCAGGATATACTTTCTTTGCCTCCTGTGCAGCAATATTAGCAGCAAAAGCGATTCCGGTTATTGCCGAGGTAGACAAATCACTCACCCTTGATCCAGTTGATTTTGAAAAGAAAATTACACCACAAACCAAGGCAGTAATTCCAGTACATATGCGTGGCGTTCCCTGTAATATGGATCAAATCCTCTCAATTGCAAAAAAACACGGTCTAAAAGTCGTCGAAGATGTAGCCCAAGCCTGTGGAGGAAGCTATAAAGGGAAGTACTTAGGGAGTTTTGGCGATTGTAATGCTTTTAGTTTCCAATTTCATAAGATTATTACTGCCGGTGAAGGAGGCATGGTCACAACTGATAACGACCTCTATTTTGATCGTGCTCAAGCTTATCATGACACTGCTGCTTGCTGGAGACCGGGTGGTCCAGCTAAGCGATTCGCATCAGCTCGTTACCAGGGAGAGCTTTTCCCCGGTGTCAATTTCCGTATGTCAGAACTCATCGGAGCGGTCATGCTTGTTCAACTTCACAAGCTTGACAGCATTCTTAGTAGAATGCGTAAAAACAAATCCAGAATTAAAAATGGAATTAGCGACATTCCAGGGATCGAACTCAGACATTTACATGACCCTGATGGAGATACAGGGATTTCTTTGGTTTTCTTTTTAGAAAACGGACAATTAGCCGAAAAGTTCTCTACTGCTTTAAAAGCAGAAGGCGTTGAAGCGAGTTCTATTTTTAATAAAGGTATACCCGACTGGCACATTTACTCTCATTGGGAAATGATCATGAATAAATGGACTCCAACTCCTGAAGGTTGTCCATATACTTGCCCTTACCATAAAGGACCGGTTCCAAATTATAACCGAGAGATGTGTCCTCAAACTTTG